>JADFVM010000075.1 GCA_015222555.1 Pseudomonadota bacterium | reverse complement strand
GTTGGATGAAAGAGTGAAAGCAAAAAGAAGGATCTTTGATTATTATCATGAAGCACTTAAGGATATTCCTGGGATTGAATTTATGCCTGAAGCGCATTACGGTAGATCAAATCGATGGCTTACAGTGCTTCTGATAACGCCCGAGGAATTTGGCGTTGACCGGGAAGTAGTGCGATTGGCGCTGGAGGAAGAAAATATTGAAGCTCGCCCGGTATGGAAGCCGATGCATATGCAGCCCGTGTTCGACACAGGGCGTAAGGCTACCCCGTTAAATGAGCAACACATTTCACGGGGCAGACAAGGCATGAAGCAAAAGGCGGGAAACGTCAAAAGAAGATATAAAGCGAGGGTGGCTGGAGGGGATGTGGCAGAAGATTTGTTCAATCGAGGTCTCTGTTTGCCCTCGGGAACAGCACTGACGGAGAAAGAGCTTGCTCGGGTTGTATCGGTGATTAGGGGATGTAAGAGATAAAAGTGGCGAGAAAAAATGGCAAGTGAAAAGGATGTTGCTATAAGGGTAGCGAAAAATTATGATTGTCTTGAATAGCTGACTCGCATGTCACCCGAAAGGGCGGGGAAAGACCATGAAAAACAGGCTATTACATAAGAATTTTCTGGTGATCTTAGTTGTCGACGCACTACTTCTGTCCGCTGCCTGGTATAGTGCCTGGCTACTTCGTTTTAATTTTGAGATCCCGGCGGAAAGCATGGACTTGCTCATTCGCGGCCTGCCCCTCGTTGTGGTGATAAAAATTATCATTTTCTCATTTTTTAGTCTCTATCAGGGCATGTGGCGCTATACGAGCATTGGCGATCTCTTCAATATCATTAAGAGCACCAGTGTGAGCTCTGTTCTTATTGTCTCCCTCATCCTCTTCAGCCATGATTTCGCCGGCTTTTCTCGATCGATCCCAATCATAGACTGGTTCCTCACAATTATATTCATTTCTGGGTGCAGACTTGCAATTCGTCTTTATTTCTCGCCGGACTTTATGGGGAGTTCTATCGGCGCTAATGTGAGCAGGTTTCTCACCGTGCGAAGGGAGAGAAAGGATAGGTCCAAGAATATTTTAATTATCGGTGCGGGTGACTGCGGCGAAATGATATACCGGGAGATCAGGGACAATGCCAGTTTGCAATACAATGTGGTGGGTTTCATCGACGATGATCCTGCTAAGATAGGGATGAAAATCCACGGCATAAGGGTGCTGGGGACAACCGGTGAGCTCAAGACGATTTACTCCAAGTTGATGGTTTTCGAGGCTATTATTGCAATCCCGTCGGCCACTTCAGCACAAATGCGCGCTATAGTCTCAAATTGCAAAGAAAGCGGTGTGTCTTTTAAGACAGTCCCAGGCATGGGAGAGTTAATAGATGGCAAGGTGACGGTAAAAGCCATCCGGGATGTAGCCTATTGCGACCTTTTGGACCGAGAAACAATCCAGGTTGAAGAAGAGCGTATAGGTGGCTATCTTGAAAATGCCAGCGTGCTGGTAACTGGGGCCGGCGGCTCGATCGGCTCTGAGCTCTGTCGGCATATCTGCCGTTTCCGACCCACCAGGGTGATACTCTACGAGCGGGCGGAAAGTCCTCTTTATGAAATAGAAGTGGAACTCAAGGCCATTTTCCCCGAGGTTGAGGTTATTCCCCTACTTGGAGATATCTGCGACCGGAACCAGCTTTCACAAGCCTTTGCCTCTTTCCAAC
>JADFVM010000074.1 GCA_015222555.1 Pseudomonadota bacterium | reverse complement strand
GTTTCACCCTTTTTGTCAGACAGGCTGCCCATATACCTTTCACTGTCAAAAATAGAAACTTTTCCCAAATAGGAATCCGTCACAAAGAGACGTCCTTCACTGTCAAAGTCGATGCCGTTAGGCCGGAACAGTTCCCCCGGCAGGAGACCAAAGCGGGATAGCTGACCGAAGTAAATCCCGCGGCTGTTGAAATACTGGACCCGTCCGTTCAACACATCAACGACATGGATATATCCGTCGCTGTCCGCCGCCATCATAAAGGGGTAGCGAAAAAGACCCTCGTCCTCTCCCCATCCGCCCCGGCAGTCATTTTTTCCCCCCTTAATCCTGCATACCCTGTGGTTCTTCCGGTCGGACCAGGTGATATTTCCATCGTTGACAACAATACCAACGGGCTCTGCTTCCCCTTTCTCGACTTCAAGATCGATATTCCTGATAAAATTGCCCCGCCTGTCAAAAACCGCGATGCGGCTGTTTCCGGTGTCGGCCACATAGAGCGTATCCCCTTCCAGATCAATCGCCATGGGGAGATTCAATTCACCCTTGCCGGAACCGGTCTGCCCAAAGCTGAATAACAGCTTCCCGCCTTTATCGAAGACGACCACTCTGCCATTCAGACCATCCAGAACATAGGCGTCACCTTGCTTATGAATTGCTATATCGCTTGGCTGATCAAGACCTCCCTTAAGCGTCAATATGCGCTCCGCAATTATGAGGGTTTCGGAATAGACCTTACTCACTGAAAGGGGCATCAAGCTGAAAAAGAGGATATAAAAAATAAGGGCACCTCTAAAAACAGACTTTTTCGGCGATAGCTGCGTCAGCTCCGTGCTCGAATCCTCATGTATTCTATATACACTGCGGTTCTGCGCGCGATGCTTCCTTGCTCTCACGAAAAAATCACTATTATTAGAGGTACCCTTAATCTTTATCATTTTTTGTCAAGGAGATCGGTTATTTTGATGCTCTTCTTTTTATCTTTCACCTTATCCAGAAAGTCGGCTATTTTGTTTTGCTCAAGCGCTTTTATTCTTTTAGCCTTATAACCGAGGGCCTTAAAATTCAGGATTTTCTGTTTCTTACTGTGACAATCCCTGCAAAGAGGCCCCTTATCTTTTAAGGGTTTGTGGAGCTTTGCCTTAAGGCGCGCTTTTTCCTCCGGGGGCAATTTCTTCCACTTTTTCTCCACCTCCTTCGCATAGGGATGATCTCCGGGAAGTGTTACCGCTTCACCCTTGAAGTAAGGGATGATCATCTTTTTAACTGCCGGTTTCTCACCGGAAGCATTGCCATCGTGTTGATTTGCCCCCTCCTCCTTCTCCGTGACATATTCAAGGGGCGTTCCTTCAGCTTTGAAATGACACACCTCGCAGGCAATGAAGCCGGTGTGCATATTGAGAAAGGTCCTGTTGTGGTCATTCTTTCCGTGGGGAAGTCTTTTGTGGCAGGTAAAACAAAAGGATTCCCTTAACGGTTCCGGAGTCTTGAGCCTCTTGTGATAAGGCTTCAGAGGAAGATTTTCGATAAGCTTGACCTCTTTCAGCTCTTTTAGTGACTTTCTTGCCTCGTTTAATTCTTTTTCTGTTACAACAGACTTTTCGACGCTATCCAGGTAAAGGTTACCTGCATAGATATTACCGGGAATCAATAATGCCAACAGGCAAAAAAATCTGACGACCATCTTAGCTACTCCTCTGTCTGCTGTTAATCATCTGTCTTTTTCTTTACCCTCTGTTTACTCCTTTTCTTCGGCTCCCTCTTGAGCATCCTTTTCTGAAAGGAATTTCCTCCCAGGGCGGGCCATATCTTCCCCTTTTTCCCCGCTAACAGGATCCAAAAGAGACTGCCGATTGCCATTATCAGTGAAAGGAAGAGTAAAACTGCCCCCCACCGGACCCAGTTCGATGAGAACCTGGCCCCATCGATGGGCGCAATGGCAACGTCAGAAGAAACAAGGTCGAGGGTGTGCATATCTGTTCCGGTAAAACCGGCATTAAATGGCGATGACGCATAGGGGTGGCATTTTTTTGCGCCGCAAGTTGAGGCGAGGCGGTCCTTGTGTGTCGATGATCTCGGGTCGTCGGTTCTCCTGATATCATGCCTGAAGCCTGTAGGGGCGTGGCAGTTGATGCACGATGCCCCCAATTCATTTTCAATCATGACCATTTTTGAATGGAGCGTCATATCATAGCTCTTTGTCGCCAGGATAAACCGGGGTCCGGCTTTTAGTTTTTTTCCCTCTTTATCCTCAATCTCAACAAGCCTCATCTTTTCGACGTCGCCGTGACAGTCGTTGCAAAGCCTGTTGCCCAGTTCTTTTGTCCATCTGCCGCCAAGCAACCTTCTCAGAATATGCCCGCCGAACTGCCCCCGCCAGGCCTTCCCCTGGTGACAGGTGCCGCACTCCCGGTCGCAGTTGACAAACATCTCTTTAAAGCGGGGCATCATTTCCGCCTCTATATAGAGGGTGTTGGCGTGACACCGTCGGCATGACGGGGCCTGCGACCTTTTTAATTCCTTGAGTCTGTTTCCCCCCGTTAAGCCCTTCGTCCATCCGCTGCCGTGAGCGGAGCCCTTGAACTCTTTCACAACCGTCTTGTGGGAGTATTTCTCCCCTTTGGACGGTTCCTTGATATGACAGGAATCTGCACAGTCGACAACAACCTTTTTAACATCATGGGGGTACTCTTTTATTTTTCTGTGGCAGTCCCTACAGGGAACGCTGCCGTGGAGAGAGGCGTAGTAGTGGGACTCGTCGATGGTGGCGCTTCTCGGGAGACCATCCTTATCGATATAGTCGAGTCCCTTGAAGGCATGACATGCAAAACAGCCGTCAGGGTCCATCTTCCTCACTGTCGCGCCGACCTGGGTGGCGACAATAAAGAGGACCACCATCCCCGTAACCACACCAAGTATGACCCGCTGCCATCTCACCCCCTTTATCCCCGATCCGGGCGCAGGCCTGCTTATGGTCGTCCATTCAGGCAGCGGCGGCAACACCTCGTCCCTCTTTTTGCGGTGACGCCTCGTCTCCGGCGGTATGGCAAGATACTCTATAGCGCCCCGGTTGCAGACGTCGACACACTCATGGCAGGACATGCAGGAAAGCTGGTCGATCACTGTTTTTTTACCCACCATCTCGATGGCCCCGCACATACAGGCCTGGACGCAGGCCGTACAGCCGACGCACCTGTCCCTTTCTACCCGGATGTGTCTTGTAAACCTGAAAGAAGCGCTTAATCGGTTGACCAGTCCGTCGATGGCGCCCACGGGACAGAGGAAGGCGCAGTAGGCCCGCCCCTTGCTGGCGAAAAATCCGAGAAGTATGATGAGCGCCAGATTGACAACACCGACGGACGAAAAGAAGAAGGCTATCCCCCTCTCCTTTCCGGCCATGGCTTCGAATATCCTGGGCACCGTCACGAAGTTGCAAAGCACGCATGCGCTGATCCCGAGCATAGGCATCATAACGAGGAAGAAACCGAAATAGCCGTACCTGATGGCCACCTGGGGAAGGGCCCTGTACTCTATCTTTATCCTGTCGTTCAGCAGGCGGCTCACAAGCTCGGGGAAACCTCCCACGGGGCAGATAAAAGAGCACCAGAGTCTGCCGAAGAAAAAGGTGACCATCAGTATCCCGAAAAGGAGAAAGACGCCGGCAATGGACACCTTCATCTGAATAGTGAGGTCCCCAATCCCCATGCCGGGGAAGTAGAGGTAAAAACGCCTGGGACATAATTTTGCGCAGAAGTCGGCAACGTTGAAAAGTGCCGGAATGACGAGAAAGGGCGCGAAGAAAAGGGCGCATGACAGGATCATCAGCAGGTATCTTACCTTCTGCCACTTGGGTATCTTTAAGATTTTTTCAATTGTATTCACGGAATGTACAGCCTGTCTTCTCTTTTTTTGATAAGGATTGATGTCTAAATTCCCCTTTGCAAAGGAGCGATTTTTTCAAAGCCGTCACTTTTTAAACCGATGACAAGCCAGACACAAGGTGCCGTCCTTTGCCGGAAGCCTTAAAAGCAGTTCCTTTTTGATCTCCATATACTTGACTTTGAATGTTTTCCCGCTCTTTTCAGTGAGATCATTGAGCCTCTTTTCCTTATCTGCAGCAAAAACTTCATTCCAGCTTGAATCGGCATACTCTATCCCCTTCTCAACATCAGCATCGGCCACCTGCTTGCCCGCCGGTTTATCCGGATCGATGACCCCTTTTTCATGTGGAGAGTGGCAGGTGACGCACATGACCCGTCCCTCCGAGTCGAGAGGGAGAAGAACAGGCAGATCTTTTTGGGAAGACTCCATCACCTTTTTCATCTCCTTTGACGGTTTTTTTAGATGATTGAGCGCATTAAAATGCGGCGTCTTGAGATGACAGCCGATGCAAAGTTTTTCCGGCGGAAGCTTGAACTTCACCTCACTCATGTTCTTTACCTTTTCCGGGTCCGGAGCGGTTTCGTGGCAGTAGAGGCAGTTGTCTTTTATCAACTTCCCCTTACCATCCAGCATCTTATGGATGTTCTTCCTGCCGTAGCCCTCCTTTTTATGACAGCGGTAACAGAAATCGGTGAGCCTATGATAAGGCCCTCCCCGCAGAAAATCCCCGGCATCCCTGTTGATCTCATCAAGGGGGATATCTTTCAGACCTTCCGCGGGATGACAGGTTTTACAGGTGAGCCTGTTTCCCGCACCGGCAATGAAGCCTTCGGGAAGCTTCATCGATTGAGGGACTTCTATGTCAACAGGGTGGAGATGGAGAGCGCCCATCTTTTCAGGTTCAATGGCGGCGCATATGCCGAAATTGATTACGCATAAAGCCACTGTGACACCGAGGAAAGGCAGTTTTTTTTTGTGACAGTCAGTTCTCTTTGGCCTGCTTGGCATGGTCACTTTTTCCATATATTAACCCGGCAAAATCTTTGAATGATGTTGGGTTACGCTTCGCTAACCCAACCTACATTACTACATTACTCAGCACCCTCTTGATTACTCCTACAACCCCGACTGAACAGCCTCGCCATGTGTGTGGCAGGGACGGCAGTCTATTCCTACCTCGTGGACGCCGGAAAGGCCGTTACCGGTATCAACATCACCTGAATCGATGATGGTCTCCATGTTGTGACAGAGCACACAGAGCTGTGAAAAGTCTCCACCGGCGGTATCGACAGTGTAGGAACCATCCCTGAGATCAGGGTCCAGGCTTCCGGCACCGTCGACGGAGTTGTCTATAATCAAGGCCTCGTTATCCGTCCCGTGGAGAGAATGGCAATCACTGCACTTCACAACGCTGCCATAACGGTATCCATCGCGCAGTCCGGCATAGGTCCCCATGCCGGAGCTGTTCAGAAAGCCGTGATAATCGGTGTGCGAATAATTGTCTTCCATCGCCACGAGGGGATCATCAAAGGAGAGTCCGCTCATCTCGAATCCAGCCTGCTGATGATCACGGTTGTGGCAACGGAGACAGAAATCGGTTTCCGACTGGTAAGGGAACAGCACTCCCTGCACATCCCCAAACAGGGTCAGGTCCCTCTCCAGGTTAAAGACACCGTTCATATCGGATGCATCGTGGCAGACAAGACATTCTCCATCGGTGAGGCGTTCCGACGCACCGGAGACGAAGTTGTGCGAATGTCCACCTGACTGGTAGGGCATATCCGGCATGTTGTGACAGATGACGCAGGGCCGTTTTTTGCCTGTGCCGTTATCACCGTGGCAGCCCATGCAGGTTTTGAAACCTTTCTCTTTGACCATTTGCCTTACATTTTCTGCGCCTTCATGAATAACCGACATGGGGTGACATGATTCACAACCGGCAAATCCCCATGCAGAACCACCACCCCCGTGAGAGGCTGAGAGAATAAGGTTTCCGCTCTCTGTGGAAACATGATCGCTCTCCTCCGGTACTCCGCATCCTGTAAAAAAAACAAAAATCAGGATTAGTAAGCATTTCATGTCTGCATTGTCCCGTTAATTTGTTGCTATTGCCTGGTTTTATAATTTGTCATGCCCGAGTGCCTTTGTCGGGCATCCACAAAGTTTCGGTTTATGGATTCCCGCTTAAAAAATGCGGGAATGACGAAACTTTATGCATCTTGTCTCCTCACCCTTCACCCTTTTCACCTCACTGCTCTATGACAATCGCTGCAAAACATCATGTTATGACACTTACCGCAGCGCCCCGGTGAAATCCTTGCATCGATGCCGTGACCGCCACCATATCCTAATCCGTGAACAGGCGCCCTTGAATCGTCCCTACTGAAATGGCAATCCGTGCAGAAGGAGGGACTGATGTGACATCTTGCACAATCGCTGCTCCCCAGTATTGCGTCACCACCATGATTGGACGTGTAGTCGAAATTATGGTTGTCGGGCCAGATCGTCTCAGGCCTTTTATGACACAAGGTGCACTCCGAAGGCGCCGTCAGTTCATCGACATGACAGCTGTGACATATCGCCTCGAGTGGTTCATTGAGTATCACGTTAAGCTCATCCACTGTTTTTGTGTCTGTAATGGTGTTCTTCAAAAAGGGATGACAGGACAAGCAGGGGTCACCCCTTTCCTTCAATGCCTCCATATGTGCCTTGTGAGGGAAGTAGAGGTCTTCCATGGCCTCCCTCTTTTCCCACCATTTTTTCTTTTCAGCCTCTGCCTCCCCCGCAAAACATTCTAAATGGAAGAGGAAAAGAAGCACGAATGCCGCAAGAAAAAGCGCCCTCATTTTTTGCCTTTTTGATTGAAGCTCCAGGACAGCCTCACCCCGCCCCGGTACTCATCATCCATCCGGCTGTTCCATATATGCATGGCATAGGCGGAAAGAAAGAGGTTGCTCTTCATCATCCGTTTCAGTTCCGCCTCCAGACCGACGCCCCGGTTTTTGCCCGTCGTCCTTTTTTGCTGGAGCTGCCAGATCCCTTCAATAACCATTAAGGTCCTGGGCCCCGGAGACTTCCTCGATGACAAAAGCAGGCTCAACGCCTTTTCACCCTCGAGATAGAGATAGTCCACCTCTCCACCCAGATCTATGCCGCTCGCTTTGCTTATGTCCGTTCCCAGGGTGCCCCCAAAGCCCGATGTCCCGGATTCATGCGTCACCCTCCGGCCCTTTCCGTAGACACGGACACCCTTTAACGGTGAATAGTGGAGGCCTCCTCTGATCACCTCCTCGCGCCCTCTTGAATAGAATCTGTAAAAG
>JADFVM010000073.1 GCA_015222555.1 Pseudomonadota bacterium | reverse complement strand
GAGCAAACCTACTCCGCCGAAGGGGCTACGAAGGCCAGGAGCGAAGCTACCCTCCGAAATTCTGCGGTCTTTAGATCACGTCTTCAGCGTGATTTGCTTGTTTTAAAATCGGTAAAGCGTAGCGTCATCAATATTGGATCCGCCTGAGGCGGAGTCAATCTGTTCACTGTTCCGGCCAGGCGGAGTTTCATACGAGGTATCAGGAAGAGCCGGTGCGCAAAAACGAAACCTGGAAAATTAGCTTTGCGGTATCCTGGAATCGGATCTCAATCTTTTTATTAATAAACATTAATGAGTGACAGGGTCAAGTTAGAAAAGATAAACTGGGTTTTTTAATTTCCCCGGCGCTGAAGCGGATGGTCCTGTTAAACCAGGATTTTAGTTTTTAGGAATTCACCAAAGTTCAATCTTGACAATAATTGTCGGATATTATTAGATTCATTGTCAGGGGTCCAGTAATTTTAAAGAGGCATATTTTGAAGAAGTTGCAAAGATACCCAAAACAAGAGGTTGTGACGGTTAAGGAGATAAGGCAAGCTATCATTGCCGGTGACAACGAAGATGCCGTAGCAATCGCTAACACGCTTATCAACAGGGGGATTAAGCCTGAAGAGATTATCATCAATGGGGTTACAAAGGCGATGGAGTATCTGGATAAAAAATGTACTATTCAGGATTTCTGTCTTTTGGAGCTGATGTTGGCAGGAAGGGCTGCTATGGATGTTATCGACTATTTTTGTACTGAAGGAATAATAAACGACGAGACATTGCTTGATACCGACCTATATTCGAGGGCGAAGATCATTTTGGGTACTATTAAAGGGGATATACATGAGATAGGGAAAAACATTTTTTCAATGGTTATGAGATCCTATGGATACCAAGTTATAGATATGGGCAAGGACGTTGATCCTGCTGATCTTGTCATGAGTGCCATTGACCACAAAGCCGATTTTATTGCGGTATCGAGTTTGATCACCACCACTATTCCCTATGTCAGAGAGGTCAAAAAATATGCAGCGGATCGGGGGGGTCATACAGTAAAGATTATTGCCGGCGGGGCCGCACTCCAACAGTCAAGTGCGGCATATCTCAATGTGGACTATGTGGCAGATACGGCCTTTGACGGCCTTCACTATATAAGAAGCATCTAGATCATGAAATCTATCGATCGTATAAAATCCACCATTAGTTTTGAGAGATCAGACAGGGTGCCTGTCTTTTCGCACATTTATGGGTTTGCTTCCAGGATAAATCATATTCCTTTGAAGGACTATTTAAACAGCGGAGAATTGCTGGCCTTTTGTCAATTAGAGGCATGGAAGCGATTTGGCTATGATGGAGTAACCGTATTTGCAGATAATTCCCTTGAAGCTGAAGCGCTTGGCTCAAAGATATCTTACAAGGATGATGCGTACCCGCAGATTGATGAATACTGTCTAAGTAATATTCATGATTGGAAATATCTTTCGATACCTGACCCTGAAGAAGAGGGGAGAATGCCCGTCATCATAGAGGCCTGCAGGATCCTCAAAGATGAAGTGGGTGAAGAGACGGCAGTTGTCGGGACAGTTCAGGGGCCTATGACGTTAGCCGGACAACTTCTGGGAATAGAAAAGCTTATCTATTGCATAGTTGATCATCCCGAGGAATTTTGCAATTTGTTGAATTTCACCACTCGGGTAATGGTTACATTCGGCAAGGCCTTAATAAATGCAGGGGCTCATGTCATACATATTTTCGACCCGTCCTCCTCTTGTTCAGTCATAAACAGGGCTGTTTTCAGTGAATTCATCCTCCCGCATTTAAAACAGGCATTCAAGGAATTTAAAGATAGTGGAGATCCCATATGCTGGTTAAACATCACCGGTCAGACCGAACCTATTCTGGATCTTTTTCCTGAAACAGGGGCGGATCTGTTTAATATCGATTATCTTGTTCCCATCTCCATCGCAATGGAAAAACTGCCTCACCATTGCATCAACGGAAATATCAAACCATTTAGTTTTATTTCCGGTGAAGAGAAGGTGATCCAGAGGGAGGCAAGAGATCTTCTGGCGGAGACCCAATTTAGGGGAGGCTTCATCCTGGGCCCCGGCTGCGAGATCCCTTTAGAATCCAAAGTTAGCAATATTGAGGCCATGATGAAGGCCGTTAAGGGTTGATAGAGGAAAGTAACTCAAGGTTTCAGGTGTCAGTGTTCAGGTGTCAGGATCTAACACCGCGGTTCTCGAAACCCGAAACTTCGTATGAAACTTCACGAATTTAAAAAGCGAACCGCGGAACCGCAGAATAACGAATATCGAATGACGAAGGGTGGAATCGCTTCGCTCCGTTATTTTTATAAAATAGACCGTTCGACAAAGAGGCTCACGACAGGCAGAATTTATTACCGCGACATTCGACATTCATTTTTCGATATTCAATCTTCAATTCAGGCTCGTTCGAATTAGGAATGGTAAAATGAGAGCATCCGGGAAGAAAAAAATCAACTCAACGGAGACATCAAAGGCTAAGTTGAAAGACTTGGATCTTGAATCACATCATCAAAAAACCAAATTTGAGGTCCTATCCGCCTTGATCAAGATTAGCACTGCCATCGGCTTTATGCCCACGGGGCTGAAAACCTCTTTACAGTTTTTAGTCGATGAAACGAAGAAGCTCTTTGATGCATACGGTTGTGCCATTTTTTCATTGGCTGGGAATGTGAACTTTGATGTAATATTTTCAGGTCCTACTGACATTGGACGTGGGCTGCTCAAAGACTTTAAGAATACCCCAAAATGTCTTGTTGTCAGAGATGAATTACCATTTATCGCTCAGGATACAAGCAGGAAAGATAAAAAATGCAAGGGGTTTGAATTTGACAGAAAGGTGAAATCTTATGCATGTTTACCGATCTCAACGGGCAACAAACTAGTTGGCGTCTTAGTAGTAAGTAGTTTAAAGAGACGGGCTTTCGCCCAGGATCATCTGGAGCTGATGTTATCGGTAGCCACTTTGGCAGCCTCTGTCATTCAACGGGCACAACTGTTCTATAAATTGGAGGAGGAAAAGAGGCGATTAGAAAAGGCCAATGAGGAGATCAACAAATTAAATACGGATTTAGAAGCCAAGATTGAGGATTTGAAAGAGGCTCAAAATCAGATTATTCAGACAGAAAAATTGGCTGTGGCCGGAAGACTGGCAGCAGGGGTTGCCCATGAGGTCAATAATCCCATCGGGATTATCATCAACAGGATAGAATGCCTCCAATCAGAGGCGCAAGAGAAAGGAGTCTCCGAAGATCTGATAAAGGATTTAGGCACCATAGGCAAGTATGCCCACAGGATTACAAAGATCGTGGAAGACCTCGCCATATTCTCCAGAACCACTTATTCTGAATCCGTTTTTACCCGAATCGACATCAATGATGTCCTGACAGATGTATTCTTCCTTGTGGAGCAAAAAATCAGGGGCAAGAAGATAAGGCTTATAAAAAAAATTAATCCCGAAAGTCTCTTTGTTATGGGAGATTCGGGTAGACTGGAACAGGTCTTCATCAATATAATAGATAATGCCATTCACGCGATTTCAGATAACGGGTCGATAACCGTGTCAACGAGAGCAGAAAAAAAATGTATCCAGACCGAAATTTCTGATTCCGGAACCGGCATGCCGGAGGAGCATCTTAATAAGATCTACGATCCTTTCTTTAGCACCAAAGAGGTCGGAAAAGGGACCGGTTTGGGCCTGCCCATCAGCCAAGCCATTCTTACTGATCACAATGCCTCCATCGGTGTGGACAGCCGGATCAACAAGGGCACGACTTTCACCATCACATTCCCGGAGGCCTCTGAACTCAATAAGTAGTTATGACTATCCTTAAAGAAAAAATATTGATCATCGATGATGAAGCCG
>JADFVM010000072.1 GCA_015222555.1 Pseudomonadota bacterium | reverse complement strand
TGGTGCTGCCTGGGACTCAAGCGATGAGGAGGGCCGCAAATATATGCTCTCCAAGGGCCGCAAATTCATAACCCTACCCGAAGAAGAGTTGGCCAAATGGAAGAAGGTCGTCCATCCAGTGCTCGGAGAATACGTCAAGGCAACCAAGGCAAAGGGCCTACCGGCCCAGGAAGCGCTTGATTATACAGTAAAAGTCCTAGGCGAGTACAGCAAATAGAAAAGACGGGTTTACGGGACAAAGCCGTATGCGACCCGACCGCAGGCTGGCCGGGTCGCATATTATCCACATAGGTCCTGTCCATGTGGTTTGTGGTCCGGCGGCTGGTTCTTGGCTTGGACAAAGACGAAAAACAAGTGCCTAAAATGACTAAAGTTCTAAGTGACTAAAGTTGTGGTATACCTTCGACGTGCTATTTGTAAAACAACGCCCAGGGGTTTACACCCTCTTGCGGGTTAGTTGGTATCATAGAGTAATTTATTTAAGATAGCAGAATTCATTAACTTTAGGCACTTGTGCATATTAACAGCAGAGCCGATTGGCTCTGACCATGCAAAAATAACATGGTTTTAAAATCGAAATAATTATAGCCATGAATACTTTATTGAAAATTGTTGAATGGACCTCGCAAAAAATGAAGATAATAGGCGCTGCATGTCTGGTGGGGATGATGTTCTTGACATGCACTGATGTGATAGGCCGCTTAATGGGCCATCCGATTTTCGGTTCTGTAGAACTTGTTGGCTTTATGGCAACCTTATCGGTCGCTATGGCATTGCCTTACACGCATCAAGTTAAGGGTCACATAGGAGTGGAGATATTGTGGCAGATTTTCTCAAAAAGGATGCAAGCACTTGTTGACATATGTACCGGGCTGCTTAGCCTAGGGCTGTTCGGGATTGTGGCGTGGCGAATGGCCGTTTATGCCGATACAATGCAGAAGTCAGGTGAAGTTTCTATGAATTTAGAACTTCCTGAACATGTTATTGTCTATGTAATGGCATTTTGCTTCATAGTATTCACCCTCATCATTTTCCAAAATATCATTCAAACAATCAAAAACCTGAATAAGACATGAACCCCACCCTGATTGGTATTATCGGCATTTTAGTGATGCTCTTCATATTCATGTCCAGAATGCCCGTGGCTTACGTCATGGCCATGATTGGGTACCTGGGCTTTAGTATTATGATTTCCGGAAAAGGAGGACTTAACCTCCTCTCGAGAAATATTTATGACGTTTTTGCTTCATACGGGCTGACCACTATCCCACTTTTTATTCTTATGGGCCAGTTGGCTTTCAACAGTGGTATAAGCCACAGGCTTTATGACACGGGTTACAAATATTTGGGCAGTACAAGGGGAGGCCTTGCGATGGCCACCGTATCTGCCTGTACCGCCTTTGGTGCAGTGTGCGGATCAAGCCCTGCTACCGCGGCCACCATGGCAACCGTTGGGCTGCCTGAGATGAAACGCTACAAGTACGCGGATGAACTGGCAACAGGTTCCGTGGCATCGGGTGGCGGCCTGGGAATGATAATGCCTCCCAGCGTGGTACTGATCATATATGGTGTCCTTACGGAACAATCCATAGGAGCATTGTTCGTCGCAGGAATCATTCCCGCAATCCTTGTCACCATCCTGTTCATCATCTCAATATATATATGGTGCTGTTACTCGCCGGAGCAGGGTCCCCGAGGAGAGAGTTTTGCCTGGAAAGACAAAATAAAATCACTTCTTGGAATGGGTGAGACCCTGGTCGTCTTTGTCCTGGTGATGGGTGGCCTGTTTATTGGTCTTTTTACCCCAACAGAGGCCGCGGCCGTAGGGGCCTTTGGTGTACTCGCGGTATCCTTGATCAGACGGCAGCTTTCCTGGGAGGGCTTTGTGACGTCCCTTTACGAGACACTCAGAACATCCTGTATGGTTATGTTACTGATAGCCGGAGCAACTGTTTTTGGCAAATTTCTGGCCGTTACCAGGATTCCTTTTGATATTGCTTCCTGGGTAAGTGGGTTTGACCTGCCGCCTTATGTTATCATGGGAATAATCGTGGCCATTTATTTTTTTGGCGGGTGTTTTATGGACGCACTTGCCTTTGTCACGTTGACCGTCCCTATATTTTTTCCTCTGGTTACCGGCCTAGGCTACGATCCTATCTGGTTCGGTATAATTATTGTGATGGTGACCGAGATGGGTGTCATCACACCCCCGGTGGGTATCAATGTGTACGTGGTTTTTGGAGTGGCGCAAAGAGTGATTGGTGAAGTCTCCTTAGAATCCATCTTCAAAGGGATATTGCCCTTCCTGCTGGCGGTTATTGTAGGTGTGATTATTCTAATGATTTTTCCACAGATCATTCTCTTCCTGCCCAATCTTATGTATTAGTAGGGTAAGGTAGCGTCCACCCATAAATGGCTATAATAACAGCGGATGAATACCGCGAGCGCATTGCCAGACTTACCCCAAGGCTCTTTATGGGAGGGAAAAAGGTCGAAAGGCTGACCGATTACCCGGTTTGCAAAGACACACCGCATGAACTGCGGAGGCGCATGTAAGGTCGGCTTTATGGATCTCATTATTGGTGCGAC
>JADFVM010000009.1 GCA_015222555.1 Pseudomonadota bacterium | reverse complement strand
GAATGGGATTATTACAATATTTGCACCTTCCTCCTTTGAGCGCAATTTTACCTATACTATAGCCTTTCCGCTCAATAACAATTGCTTTACATTTGGGACAATATGTATTTTCTGCTGAATGACCGGGGACATTTCCGATGTATACATGATGAATCCCCTCTTCGAGAGCGATTTTATGGACTTTTTCCAGGGTAGATACAGGAGTTGGAGGAAGGTTTTTCATGAGATACATGGGAACAAAGCGGGAAAAATGGAGAGGCACATCAGGGCCGATTTCTTTCATAATCCATTGGCACATCTTTCGGATTTCATCCGAGCTATCGTTTAGGGTGGGGATGACAAGATAGACGAGTTCCAACCAGGCAGAGCTCTTATGCACGATTTTTATAGCTTCAAGTACCGGCTGCAGCTCTCCTTTCACATATTTTGTGTAAAAGTCCTGGGAGAAAGCTTTGAGATCAACCTTTACTGCATCCACAACTTTTGTCAGGTCTTCCATAGGTTCAGGGTTGATATGCCCTCCGGTGATGACAACGTTCCTGACTCCTTTTTTGCGGGCTTCTAAGGATGTATCGTACATATATTCAAAGAAGATAACAGGCTCTGTGTAGGTATAGGCGATTACAGGGCAGCGGTATTTCTGGGCAGTTTCCACCACTGCCCGGGGAGGGAAGTCATAGTTTTGGACCTGTTCCGGTCTAGCCTGGGATATCTCCCAATTCTGGCAGAATTTGCAGTTTACATTGCACCCCGCAGTAGCGATGGACAGGGCACTGCTTTTGGGTAGATAGTGAAAGAGAGGCTTTTTTTCGATAGGGTCAGCTGCGATAGAGCAGGCCTTGCCGTAAACTAAGGTGTAGTAAGTGCCTCCTATATTTTCTCTAACCCCACAGTAGCCTCTTTCCTTATCCCCCAATTTACAAAGGCGAGGGCAAAGAGTACATTCTATTTCCCTGTCAGGGTGTTTTTTATAGTAGCGCGCTTCAACCTTTGAAAGGTTTGCTTCCCCACCAAGAGCATAGAAATCCATGAGGAGTGCCGGAAATGTAGAGGTTCTATTCATCAAACCCGTACTTGCTAGAAGAGTGGTTCCTCCAGCTGTTTTGAAGAATTGTCTTCTTTTCATACTTCCTCTTCTATAATCTGTATCTCTTCTGGATTTGCTTTTCCCAATCCCATTTTTTCAGCAGTTTTAAGATAAACAGGGGCTCTTTTTTCTTCCTTTAAAGAGGCAAGTCCCTTCTTGGCTCTGAGTTTTTCAATGACCTGCCAGCCGACATAATCAGCTGCCACAGGATCCAGGCTGAAAATAAGAGCTTCGTATTTTTCAGCCCATCGGGCATGGTAGGAAGGTCCACGATGATATTGAACAATCAGGCTGTCCAGGATGGTGAGTTTGTGCTTTCTTTTTATAAGTTTTGTCTCAAAAAGCTCAGCTACAAAGGGATTGCAGTTAAAATCATGGTATTTATTGGGATTGTGGATGGCTCCGAAATAGTTTTTCATTCCCGCCGTGACTCCTGCCATGCCGTGGTCTTTTAAAATGGCAGGGCTTATGGAGGCTGTGATCTTACTTGATTGAATAGAAGAGAAAAGGCTTCCGATATTGAGATGAGAGGTAAGTTGAGAATCATAGCCAATCCCTTTTGTATCTGTTCCATAAACTTTGATGCCGCTGCGGTTGAGGTTTAGACCGTATCCTGCCTCCCTCAACTCTCTGTTGGTTCGGTCCCAGATGATTATATTTTTCTGCTGGATTCCGCTTTCTTGAAGCAATCCGGCGAAGGAGAAGGAAACCT
>JADFVM010000071.1 GCA_015222555.1 Pseudomonadota bacterium | reverse complement strand
TTAGCCATCAAGGGTGATTTGACCTTATGGGGGTGGGGGTGGAACAGTAACGGCCAGATAGGCGACGGCACATCAGGTAATAACAGACCTAACCCTGTTCAGACCCAACTGCTGCCGAACGTTACCAGCATTGCCGATGGAGGGCATCATTCTATTGTTCTCACAGGCAGTGAAACGCTCTGGGGCATGGGGTGGAACGATTATGGACAAGTTGGGTCAGTCGTTACATTTTCAGACTTATATCAGCCAACGGCGGTAGAGGATTTTTCTAGTCAGGATTTTACAGATGCTCTTGACATTGCCGCAGGATATACTCACAGTGTTGCCATTAAGAATGATAGTACGGTCTGGGCATGGGGACGTAATAACTATGGCCAGCTGGGATATGGAATGGATAGTCAAACCAATGACCCTATTGCAGACAGGCAAAAAGACCAGGCAGTGCAAGTTCTGGACGAGGGGGGGGCTGGTTTTCTTACAGGCGTTAGCGCTATTGCCGCAGGAGGAGAACATACTCTTGCTATAAAGAGCGACTCCACAGTTTTGGCATGGGGCCGCGATGAGGAGGGACAACTGGGAAACACTGCCGTAACCACTCATAGCAACTTGCCTGTTCAGGTAGACAAAGGCGCTTCGACCGGCGATACTGCTTACCTTGGTGACGACCCGTCTAATCCGGTGATTGCCATTGCGGCCGGCTACTCTCATAGTTTAGCTTTGAAAGATGACGGGACCGTATGGTCGTGGGGGGAAAATGAAATTGGCCAGTTGGGGGATGGCACGACAGATAACAGGGATACTCCGGTCCAGGTCAACGGCCTTGCAAGTATTATTGCCATATCGGCCGGCGCATTCCATTCCGTGGCGATTATGAACGATGGGACCGTCTGGACATGGGGTTACAATGGTTACGGGCAACTTGGGGAGGGGACGACAACCGATAGCTTGGGGCCTGTTCAAGTAGTCGGGCTTACAGGTATTATTGGCATTGCGGCAGGCCAGCTTCATACCGTTGCAATGAAAAACAACGGGGCTTTACCTGTCTCTGTCTGGGCTTGGGGATCTAATGGTTCAGGTCAGTTAGGGAACAACTCAACAACCGACAGCAGCCTGCCGGTTCAGGTGCTGGCGCCAATCGGCGGCCCCGGTTTTCTTGAAGATGCAATCTCTATTCATGCCGGAGCCGGTTTCACTATGGCCCTTAAGAATGACTGGTCTATTGTCTGGGGGTGGGGTGAAGATTACCATGGTCAGTTGGGTGAGTTGGGCGATAAATTCAATAATATTAAAAGCCGCCCGGCCCCTGTGAGGATGGATATATAAAGTCTCGTAAAATTATAGCTTATAAGCAATCCCCACCATGACTGCTTGTGAATCCCAATTAACTTCATTTAAGCGTGTGATGTCGGTAGTACCGTCAGTGTAAAAGAACTTGTTAATACCGGAATCAGTAGACCAGTCCTGATAAGTTAGTTTTATATCTATAGACATTTTCTCAGTGAGAGCATAATCCCCGCTGATTGATATAACAACACCTCCTCCATTTGCATCCTGTGAAATGCTATTAAGATCAGCCCTCTGGTTAAAATATCTATTAGCCTTGTAGTTTGCCCAATGATATTCAAGGCTGCTTACAAGAGTAAGGCTTTCCCTTACCTTATACAGCAGATCTACGCCGATCCATACCCCTGTCCATTCTGCCTTATAAGTGTCATCGAGGCCTTGAAGTGAGAAGTACGACGGGATACTGGTGGAGCCATCTCTCACCGTCAAGTTTTGTCTATGAGATGAATAGCCCAGGAGAGGTATGATCTTAAGCATTTCTGACTTGAATGTGAAAGGATAGCCAAATCCGGCTAATGCATCAAGTGTCCTGCCGCCATCAGCCTTACTGTTTGACCTGCTAGTTTCAACAGTTCTGCTATTATCAAGACGGTAATCAGAATCCTGGGTGTCACCGTCCACAATCCATCCGTAACTCAAGTACCCCCGCATATAGATACCGTTATTAAAGATGGTCCTGCCCCCTCCGGTGATCTGATAGTTTTGGAGATTATTCCAGGAGAGTTCTGACAATTGATTCTGAGGTGCGCTAATGTTCCAGTTGAGCTTGTCCGTCCGGTATCCTAAAGCAAGACTTAAGTGTGTATCAGACCATTCATCTGCTATTACTTCCGAAGGATATGTCATAAAAAAAACAGCCATTGATAACATGACTATATAAAAAGTCTTGATTTTTTGTAAACAAGGGTTAAAGTGTATCATTTTTTGTTGGCAGATAGCGTTATTCATATCATTTTAGTGAGCTTCAAAATACCTTAATTACTTAAAACAAACAACCATTTACTTGACTCACTTTTCTTGTCATCTCCCGCGAAAACAGGGACCCTGTAGCTGTAGGATGGGTGAAACGAAGTGAAACCCATCAAAGCCCCCCCTTTTTAATGAAATGATGGGTTGCGCTTCGTTTCACCCATCCTACGACTCTGAATAGTTACAATTTTTTAATTGTTGATCAGGTGTGTGATATGGTATTTTTTGAGTAAATAACAATCAGTGAAAATCCGGCGACAAATATAAGAACGTACGGATATAAAAAAAGTACTTGCGATGAACAACTCACTAACATTGAGGAGCAGATAACAGATGGTTTGTATATCCATGGAAGGCCGCGGGATTTTTAATAGACAGAAACGTAAAAGGATAGTTATTGCCCTGATAATAGCATTGATATCTATTGTGACAACAGCCTCCCTTTATAAACATGTGAGAGCTGAGAGTCAAAACGACATCTTCATCAACCAGAACGGAAAGGAAGTAAGTCTTTCAGACTTCAATGGGAAGGTCGTGCTGATGGACTTTATTCAAGCAGAATGCCCGCGCAGGGGATGCAACCTTCTCAGCCTGCAGTTCCTGAAAGTACAGCTTCTCCTCAAAAACAGGATTGGAAAGGATCTCTTCCTCCTCAGCGTATCGATAGAACCGGAAACGGATAGTCCTGAAATCCTGAAAACATATGCTGAAAAATACAAAGCTGATCCCAACGGCTGGTTTTTCCTCACCGGAGCTAACAAAGCCATAGAGAGGCTCATGAAGAAATACGGAGTCACATGGGTAGAGCTTAAAGACGGCTCTCTCTCTCACAAGACAATCACTGTGCTGCTTGACAGGCAGGAAAGACTTGTAAATACATATATTAATCCTCAAGCTGATGCTGAAGCTATAATCAGGGATATAAGAGCAATCATAGATTAGCTAATTCTTTCCCTGCCCATGTTCAGCCTTTTAATCTCGCCGGTTTGAATTCCCCGCAACTTGCTGCGTAGGCTTTTTGTCCAAACGCCTAAGCGTTTGGACTGGCAGTATAATGCCCCGCTTCGGGTAGCGAAGTTGAGCGTCAGCGAAAGAGCGTGCGCCGGGGTATTATATTATCTGGAAAGAATTCCTCTTTTATAGGGAGTTAAATTGACCTAAATTTTTTCTATCATGCCCTGAATAAGCGAAAGGATAAAAAATAGCCCATGCTAGCTTTCTTTAAGAGTAATAAAAAAAAATTTGAAGTAAACTGCCCTGTCTGCCGCAAGGAATTCAGTATTAAATTCGACCCCCAAGAAATAACAAACTATGATTATGAATATAAAGAGGGGGCCGGCTTTGTATTCAGCCTTGAATGTGATTATTGTGATGCCGAAGCTTCAATCGTCCAGTTCAGATCCGGTGAAGTCGATACCTTTGATAATAAATGGGTGAAACTCGAAAAAGAACATTCCGACGAAATCAGCCAGGTGAGAAGTGAAATACGTTCAATGAAAGAACTGTTAGAGAAAAACCCTGACAATAAATTGAAGTCTCAGTTGGCGGACCTGGAGGTCAAGCTGAAGAAGCTGGAGAGCATATTCAGCATTCAAGTAAAAAAATACACCGACTTTCAAGCAGAATGGCGAGATAAATGGCGAAATGAAGTGCTGAACAACTAGTGTCGCGTAAACCGTAAATTGTTGGGCTCAGGGCAAGTATAATGGGCGCCTCCCTTCGCTCTCCAGAAAGAAAACTCATAACAACGAAATGGTCCCAACAGGCCATTATCCCATTCAAGAGAAATGAATATATGGGCTGTGAACATTGTGAAGAACTTTAAACTGAAAGGGAGCATAAAGTGACTGCCGCCTCCTTTATGCTCCCCAATGTTAATCCCCTTCTTTGTCTAAGAATTAATTAGAGCGGATAATGTCTCCCCTTTTGATGCCGTCTACACTGCCGACGGCTTTTGCTTTTGAAAACCTTTCTTTAACGGTAACAATTTTAATTGTGCCAATTTCCTCTTCATCAGAGCCCAGGAGTTCCCCTGTTTCAGGATCGGTCAACTCTTCTCCCAAGGCGAAGACAGTAAACTTATCACCCTTGGATGCGCCTGTTTTAGCACTTGCGCTGATAAGGATAGTCCCCCCCTGGACTTTGATTACCCTTCCCTGAAATGGAACACCTTTAAGTCCATCGGCGATAAAGTCGACAGCTTCTTCAATGGCCTTGTGCGTCGCTTTGCCGAGGGGCGTTTTTTTGAATCCCTTTGTCCCAAAGCCAACCCCCTTAACGCTTCCGCCCAAGCTCAATCCCCCCGATTTTGCCTTTCCTTCTACACGCTTTGAATCCAGAACTTCTCCTGTCGTAGTGTCAATTAGCCGAATGATGAGGCCCACGTGAGCTTCACCTTTTTTCCCCCCAATCCTGAAACCTTTAAAACTGACACCTGAATCACTGCCTGAGCTGGACTGGGCATATTCAGTTATGGATCCTTTTACCAATATCTGGGCGCTCGTCAGTTTTCCCGCTCTGGCAGATTTCGACTTTTGCGTCGCCCCACTTGATGCAAGGGCCTGTTCATCAAAAACATCTTTAAGCGTTTGTCTTTCCAGTACAACAAACTGACCACTCTGGATCAGGGCATCTGTCAACTGGTCAGCCATTCCGTTGTCCAGATCCCACTTTCCTCTCCAGTTTGTTTTGTTATCAAATTTTGAAACGGCAACGATCTTCTTTAATCCTGCTGCAAGGATGGGGGTAGTAAATACAGCGGTAAGGATGATGCCTGCCAATGCTGCAAATAGAAGCTTTCTATAACCCTTGTTTTTCATTTGATCCTCCTTTTAAAAAAATATTAGATAAAGTCCGAATTATTGACGGCGTAATGAAACAACGATTTTCCAATGAAAACTAATTAATATGCTACTCAAAATATTGCCGGATCTTTCTAAAATCACCGGAAATCTCCTCGGCATTTTGATGGTCGGAGAATCGTGCAACCTGCCTGCCTTTAGGGTCGATCAATAAAATTGCCGTACTGTGACCGACCTGATACTCGTTATTCGAGCTTTCTTCCAGGATGTAGGCTATGTTCATTGCCTTCGTGATCTGGTCGATCTCTTCTTTTTCTCCAATAAGACCGATAAAATCCTTGTTGAAATATGCTACATATTCTGCCATTGATTTGACCGTATCTCTTTGCGGATCCACGGTAGAAAAGATGAATGCTGTATTCCCCAGATCATTTGTTTTTGAGAGATTTTCAAAGACCTTATTAAGTACGGCCATTGTGTTAGGGCATATATCAGGACAGTTGATATAACCGAAAAAGAGAAAGGACCACTTTCCTCTCAATTTTTCCTGGGTGAAATTTTCATTCAGGTGGTTTTTAAGTGAAAAGGCAGTCGAGGCAACAGGTTCTTCCAGAAAAGTTGTTAGAATATCGAGTTTTGGCAGCTCTTTTGCCTTAAGAAGATCGCTGTCGTATTTGCCGCTGAAACGTATGGTAATGAGGGCAATTACAAAACCCAGTACAAGTAATCCTGTAATAAGGGGGACAAGTTTGTTCTTTTTATTTTTCATAGCATATCCCGTTCAACTAATGATGTTGATGATTATCCATAGATCCTGGATCTCTTTTGATCACTGCATTGACAGTGACCTCTTGGCCGCTGCTGAAGTGTAAAGTGAAATCTACTTTGTCGCCGGCCTTAAGTCGTCTTTTAGACTCGTGTAGCATAAGATGATAGCCTCCCGGATGAAAAACAACTATTGTTTTTGGAGGGATCTCCAGCCTTTCTACCTGTGCCATGGAAGCATATGGTTTTTTTGAGTGTGTTTTAATGGCCTTATATGGTTCAAGATATGCTATCACATTGAATCTCTGACATTCAAGCGTTGACTAACTTCCTTGCAAAGAAAGGAAGAGGTCCCTATCCGGTTTGTCCGGGTTAGATAGTTGTTTCGCAGGCCTTGACCTATCGAAAGGGGGCTGTTATATTCTGAATAATTTATTGGGGGAGATTATGGAAAAGCGACTTATTTATGTTATCGGCCTGATTTTATTGTTATGGGGAGCAGAAGCCTATGCTGATTTTTATCAGTATAAGGATGCAAAGGGAAGGCTTCAACTCACGAACCGGGAAGAAAATGTTCCTAAGAAATACAGGAAAAAGATGAAGGTTATTAGAGAGATCCCTCCCAAGCCCAAAGAGCCCCTTCCAGAAGAGCTTGTCTATACAGAAATCGAGCTTCCCAAAAAGATTTCGGAAATAGTAGACAATTATCCTGAGGAAAGAGTTGCTGAAAAAATTGGCACCTTAGTGGAGGGGAAAGCCACCTTAGTGAAAGAAAAAGCTGCGAAAGAAATGTCAGCAATAGGGAAACAAGAAATTGTTGCAGAAGTTGAGGAAAAGTCAGGGTTTATGGGTGAAATTGTCAATAAAGTTGGTTCGAAGAACCTCTCCCTCGCATTGTATATTGTTGCCATTATTCTGACATTCCTCATTATTAAGAAATATCTGAAAAGGCGGCGATTGAATATGGCCATTCTTCTTCTACTTACAGGTCTGTTGGCAGTATATTTATTGAAGACCTATGCTGAAACGACCCATGAGAAATATACTGAACTCAAGAAAAAGACCGACGAGATTCAGCAAAAAATGGGCGAAAGAACGAAGGAAAGAATAAAAATCATGGAAGAGTTAAATAAGTCGACAGAGGGGAATGTCAACTGATATGAACGGCAAAGGCCATCATCGTTTCCGTTGCCCTGATTCCCCTTGACTCACCTTTTTCAATAAAGATCATATTGCCGGCCTGCACCTCTTTCTCCTCACCTTCTACGGTCATAATACCTTTCCCGCTAACAATATAAAAAACGCCTGTCCCGCTTGGATGGGGTGGTATCTCCTGTCCCGCTTCCATGCAGATGAGAGGCACCTTGTAGCTTTGTGCCATTCGTAATATTTGAGGGGCAAAACTGTCTGAGAAACTGGCTCTTTCCATTAGATCAATTAATTCCATTTTTAAACCTCACATAATTTTTGAGTCGATTATAAATTGAATGTCTTCAGATGTCAAAGAGATGCTAAATCCAAATCTCGTGAAAGCGGGATTCCAAACCTCCAATATGTCCGTAAATACTGCGTTCCCGGCAATTTTGCTCCTCTCCGTACAGGTTAGTTCGCTTGTGTCGGAAAAAAGTTGCCTGCGGTCGTGTCTTTCAGGCATCCTGGCAGTTTCACCAAAAATCCTAAATCGGATTTTGGGTAAATCTCTTGAAGTTTTGGCCGTACTGTAATAAGATTGGGCCTCAATAAAAGGCAGGTGATTTAGACTGGATAAGATAGTAATAACTGGTGGGGAAAGGCTTGTTGGAGAGGTCGAAGTCAGTGGCTCAAAAAATGCTGCTCTTCCCATCCTTGCAGCATCCATTCTTGCAACAAATGAATGTCGATTTTCCAATATTCCCGATTTAGCTGACATCAGAACCATGGTTAACCTCCTGGGAAGTCTTGGTCTTGAGGTCTCAACGAAGGGAACCGTTGTTCGGGTTTCTGGCGAGGCAATCCGCTTTGAGGCCCCCTATGAACTGGTAAAAACCATGCGGGCATCGTCCATTGTTCTGGGGCCTATTTTAGCCAGATATGGGCAGGCCAGGGTATCCATGCCGGGTGGCTGTGCTATAGGTGAAAGACCGATTGATCTGCACCTGAAAGCGCTCGAAGCGATGGGCGCAGAGATCACGCTTGAACATGGTTACGTTGTTGCAAGGGCAAAGCGGCTTAAGGGTGCAAATATCTTTTTTGATCTTGTTACCGTTACAGGAACGGAAAATATCCTCATGGCGGCAACTCTGGCTGAGGGGAAAACGGTTATTGAAAATGCTGCCAGAGAACCTGAAGTGGTGGACCTCGTTTGTGTTTTAAGGAAAATGGGCGCCCGCATTAAGGGCGAAGGGACGGATGTCATAACCGTTGAGGGGGTTAAAGAACTTAAATCTGCGGATCATGAGGTTATGCCCGACAGGATTGAAGCGGGCACATTAATGGCTGCCGCGGCAATCACCAATGGCGATGTGGTCATTAATAATGCCGATATGTCACACATGGAAGCCGTCGTTCACAAGTTTAGAGAAGCTGGAATTACTATAAATGAAGAAGACGGCAAAATAAGGGTTATGGGTAATGGCAGGTTAAACAGTGTGGATGTGAAAACACTGCCATACCAGGGTTTCCCGACAGACATGCAGGCACAGATGATGGTGTTGATGTCAACGGCAAAGGGTTTGAGTGTTATTTCTGAAACTATCTTTGAAAACCGCTTTATGCATGTCAGTGAGCTGAGGAGAATGGGGGCAGATATTCAAGTTGAAGGCCACAGCGCGATTGTGAGGGGTGTTGAAAAGATTAGCGGCGCGCCTCTCATGGCCACTGATTTAAGAGCCAGCGCCTCCCTCATTATTGCCGGTCTTGTAGCTGAAGGACTAACGGAGGTGACGAGAATTTATCACCTTGATCGCGGCTATGACAGGCTGGAAGAAAAACTGGCCCGTCTTGGGGCGAATATTCAGAGAGTGAAAGAAAATAGGAAATAGGATAGAGACCCTGCCCGGAGGGTGAGGATCTTAATGAAAAATAAATTGATGAAGGATTAATACAATAATGAAAGACGTGTTAACAGTTGCTTTGCCTAAGGGAAGAATCCAGAAAGACACGATGGAACTCCTGGAGAGGATAGGGATTAGCTGTCCCGAGATGGATGGAGATTCGAGGAAATTAATATTTAATCTTCCTGAAGAAAAAATGCGTTTTATGGTTGTCCGTGCGACAGATGTCCCAACCTATGTAGAATATGGTGCTGCCGACATCGGTGTCGTTGGCAAGGACATCCTGCTTGAACAGGGGAAAAATCTTTATGAACCGCTGGACCTGAAGATCGGTTATTGCAGGATGGCTGTTGCCGAACCGGAAGAGCTTAAGAAAAAAGATAATCCATCGGAATGGACCCATGTCAGGATAGCTACGAAATTTCCAAAGATTACGGAGAAGTATTTCAGTGAAAAAGGGGTGCAGGTGGAGTTGATCAAACTCTATGGATCCATAGAACTTGCGCCGCTTGTCGGCCTCTCCGAGCGTATTGTCGATCTTGTATCATCGGGGGAGACCCTGAAGCAGAACGGTCTGGTTGAGGTTGAGCAGATTATGGAGATTACCTCCCGGCTGATTGTAAACAGGGCAAGTCTGAAAACTCGATATGAACGGATTAATGATCTCATAAACCGGCTGAAATCGGAAGTGGATAAAGGGATTTAACATGGCAATCAGGATTATAAAAACAAGTGACAGCCATTTTGACGCCCTATTTGCAGAGATACTAAAAAGAGGTGAGGACGATGCCGGTAATGTCGATGGTATTGTTACTGAGATCCTTCTCAATGTTAAAAAGAGGGGCGATGCGGCCTTACTGGAATATACGGCCCGCTTCGACAATTTTACAACGACGTCGGAAAAATTGAAGGTCAGTGAAGATGAGATAGAAGAAGCCTTTAATGCCATCGAAAGTGATGTCAAAAAGGCACTTACCATAGCCGCTGAGAGGATCAGGACTTTTCATGAAAAACAGTTGGAGGAGAGTTGGGCCAGCGAGGATGAAGAGGGTATAATTCTTGGCCAGTTGGTAAGGCCTCTGGAAAAGGTCGGTATCTATGTGCCCGGAGGAAAGGCGGCCTACCCATCGTCTGTCCTTATGAACACGATTCCCGCCCGTGTCGCCGGTGTGAAGCAGGTTATTATGGTCGTTCCTACACCAGGGGGGGAGAAAAACAAGTACCTTCTTGCTGCTGCAAAAATTGCCGGTGTGGACGCTGTCTATCCCGTAGGAGGCGCACAGGCTGTGGCAGCCCTTGCCTATGGAACGGAGACCATCCCTAATGTGGATAAAATTGTCGGGCCCGGTAATATCTTTGTCGCCACGGCCAAGAAAATGGTTTTTGGTGTAGTCGATATAGATATGATTGCCGGTCCCAGTGAGGTTTTGATTATTTCCGATGGAAGCGGTGAGCCGTCATATATCGCGGCTGACATGCTGGCGCAGGCAGAACATGACGAGATGGCATCCTCCACACTCATTACAACATCGGAAGAATTCGGAAGGCGTGTGTCGGATGAACTGTCGAGACAGGTGGAAAAACTTAAAAGAAGAGATATTGCCAAAGCCTCAATAGATAACAGGGGAGTAATCATCATAGCAAATACTCTGGAGGAGGCCTTTAATCTTTCAAACGACATGGCCCCGGAACATCTGGAACTTGCCCTTGATGAGCCGGAGAAACACCTGGAAAAAGTTAATAATGCCGGCGCTATCTTTATGGGCCATTACACTCCTGAGGCCTTGGGTGATTACGTTGCCGGCCCAAACCATGTCCTTCCTACCGGTGGCTCAGCGAAGTTTTTTTCGCCCCTTGGCACCTATGATTTCCTGAAACGTTCAAGCCTCTTGTCCTTTACAAAAGAAGCCTTCAGTAAAATTGGCCGCGAGGCAGAGCTGATTGCCGATGTTGAGGGTCTCGAGGGCCATGGAAACACTGTCAGAATCCGCATGGGTGAGGCGATTTAATTGAAAAATATCAATGAACTTCTGCGGCCTCAGGTCAAAGGACTCAGGGCCTATCATGTTGATGAACCCGATGTGCCTGTCAAACTTCATGCCAATGAAAATCCTTATAACCTTTCCGAGGAAATTAGGCGATTTATCTCAAATGAGGTGTCAGCCCTCGATTTTAACCGTTATCCTGATCCCGAGTGCGAAGACCTTCGCCAATTACTGGCAGAAAGAATAGGCGTCAAAAAGGAACAGCTTGTTCTCGGGAACGGCTCAGACGAGCTTATCCAGATGATAATAATGGCCTTTGGTGGCCAGGGCTTCCCAGTGGTGTTTCCCACCCCGACTTTTTCCATGTATAAAAACATCGCTTTCTCTCTTGGCGAAGAGGTGATGCCTCTTCCTCTCGATGAATCTTTTGAGCTGGAGCCGACTTCTATCCTGGAAAAGATAAGATGTGGACCTTCAATAACCTTTATCAGCTACCCCAACAATCCAACGGGCAACTGCTTTTCGCGTGAAGTGATTGAGGAGATTATAGCTCAATCGAAGGGGATCGTTGTCGTTGATGAGGCCTACTTTGACTACAGCAGAAAGACCTTATTGGATAAACTTGCCACCTCTCCCAACCTGATTATTCTTCGTACACTGTCCAAGATAGGATTTGCTTCTTTAAGATTGGGCGTCCTTGTTGGATCAACAGAAGTGGCCGATCTGCTTAACAGGGTTCGACTTCCCTATAATATAACTTCCATGTCCCGAATAGCGGCACTAAGCTCACTAAAGTTCGATAAGGAGATTAATGAGGGAATTGAGCGCATTATTGAAGAAAGGGCAAAACTGTACCGTTCTCTTAAGGCCCTGGGTTTTGCCTCACCCTTTAAAACGGATGCCAATTTTATCCTTTTCAGAGTGAATGACAGTGAAGAACTGTTTAATTATCTCATTGAAAAAGGTGTACTCATACGGAATCTCAACTCGGCGGGTCCTTTGGAAAACTGCATGAGAGTTACGGTGGGAACTCAGGATGAAAATACCATTTTTCTTCAAGAAATGAAAAACTTTAAACAAAAACCCTAAAAAATATTTGACAATTAATTTGTGTATGTTAGTATTGTTTTTTTAGTTTAGTTTAATTATTTTTTGTCGGGAGGTTTTCAATGAAATTAGAGCGAAGCTCTGGTGCCATCACTGTTATAATTATGTCAGTCTTCATCGCGCTTTTGTTATCCGGGTGCAGTAAAGAGGCACCTCCGGAAGAAATGGCAACATCCGAGGCGGTTGTGGCTGTCGAGGAGCCAGTTGTTGAAGAAGCTGTCGTAGAGGAAGCTGTTGTTGAGGAAGCTGTCGTAGAGGAAGCTGTCGTAGAGGAAGCTGTCGTAGAGGAACCGGCACCTGTTGTCAGCTCAACGCATACAGTTGAAAAAGGTGAAAACCTTTGGCGTATTTCAGCGTCTTCGGACGGTTATGACGATCCTTTCCAGTGGCCCATCATATATAAGGCAAATCTGGATCAGATTAAAGACCCTGACCTGATCTATCCAAATCAGACATTTGAGATTCCCAGAGATGCTTCTGAAGCCGAGATTGAGTCAGCTGTGCATGAGGCAAAAACAAGAGGTCCCTGGTCATTGTGGGACGGTAAATAGTTTAAAAAGTATGTGAATATGAGACGGCAGGAGAAATCCTGCCGTTTTTTTTGTTCTTTTTTTGAAAGTTTCCCCTTCCATGCTATAACATCTTTAGCATTTTGCCGTAACTTATGATACGGATGCTAATGAACTCAAGATTTATATTGATGCAACAATGGGCGTTGCTGACGTTACCGTTACTTCTAATAATGACGCGCCGACTAACCTTAATCCGCTTTTTTTTGTTAAAGCCATTATTCCCCCTTTCAGTTGATTTAAGTCAGTAAAAATGGTACTTTTTTAAGATCATCCTCATCTTATAAAAGGAATTATGTCCATTAAATTTCAACAATCTAAGGGATATACTCTCGGTATCGAAGTTGAGGTCCAGCTCGTCGATAAAGAGAGCCTTGCCCTCACTCACAGATCCACCAAGATTATAGGCTCGCTCAATGAGTATCACAGTTCCATCAAACATGAATTCATGATGTCAAATATTGAAGTCAACACGGACATCTGTTCCGATGTTAGTGAGGCCGGGACGGACCTCTATGAAAAATTCAATATTCTTTTAAAGGAAGCGTCTAATCATAATTCATTGCTCAGCCTGGCAGGCAGTCATCCCTTCTCAAGTTGGAAAGACCAAAAAATAACGGAAAATGACCGGTATGAACGTCTTCTGGATGCTCTCCAAATCGTTGCCCGACGTTTTAATATTTTCGGTCTGCATGTTCATATCGGTATGGACGGTGGTGAAAAGTGCATTTATGTTATGAACAGACTCCTCTCCTACCTGCCCCATTTTTTGGCTCTTTCTTCAAATTCCCCTTTCTGGGAGGGGGAAGATACGGGGCTCCGGTCCTATCGGTCGAAGATATTTGAGACCTTGCCTACGGCAGGGCTCCCTTTTTATTTCAAACACTGGAAAGATTACACCCATTTTGTTGACAGTTATATCGCCACCGGCACTATAGAGACAATTCGTGAAATCTGGTGGGATGTAAGGCCTCACCCCGATTTCGGGACCATAGAAGTCAGAATATGTGATACGCCTCAGACAATCTCTGAAGTTCTTGCCATTGCAGCACTCATTCAGGCCCTTGTGGCCAAACTGGGTAATGATTACGATGGCGGGCATCTCTTCAATAAACCTCACCCATGGATAGTCCGTGAAAACAAGTGGCGGGCCTGCAGGTATGGACTCGACGGCGAACTGATTACAGAAGATGGCCTTCATACGCTTAAGACAAAAGAGGCAATTCGAAATCTGATTTCTTTTGTAGAACCCGAATCCAGGAAACTTCATTCCACTCAATACCTGCATTCAATTGAAGCAATGATGGCTGAAGGCGATGGTGCCACAAGGCAGCTTGAAGTGTGGAAGAAAAATAATGATCTGAAAGATGTCGTTAAATACCTGTCAGAAACTTTGCTTGACGATTTGAAAAAGGGATTCTCTAAGGAGGCAACAGCCTTATGAAGGGCGTTGTCTCGGCGGGCCATGAATTGACGGCAAAAACAGCTGTTGAAATGCTGGAAATGGGTGGCAACGCCTTTGATGCCGCCGTTGCTGCAACCTTTTCGTCCTTTGTCTGTGAACCGGCTCTTACCGGTATCGGTGGAGGTGGCTTTTTTATGGGCCATACAAAGGATAATAAAACAGTTGTTTATGATTTCTTCCCTGACATGCCTGGAAAGGGGGGGAAGAGGACGGATGAGCTTCATTTTTATCCCATATCAATGGATTTTACCGATACAGTTCAGGAATTTCATGTCGGCAAAGGGGCAGCGGCAGTGCCCGGTTCTCTTGCAGGCCTCTCCCAAGTCTATGAAGTCCACTGTACACTCCCGCTGCCAACGCTCTTGTCGCCTGCCATATCCTATGCAAGAAATGGGATCGTCCTGAATAAACAGCAGGCCTATTTTAACAGCATCCTGGGGGCCATACTAACGGCCTCTGAGGAAGGGCGAACGATTTATGCGCCTCATGGAAAACTGCTTAAAGAGGGTGAGAGGCTCTTTAATCCCGATATGGCGAATACTCTTGAATTTCTGGCCACGGAAGGTCTCCACGCTTTCTATGAAGGTGATTGGCTGGCCAGCATAGTGGACGCTTTTGGAGAAGGTGGTTTTATTACAGAGGAAGACCTGTCGACATACAGTGCCAGGGTGAGATCGCCCCTTGAAGTTGATTATCATGGCCGTAAGGTTTATACCAATCCCCCTCCATCTTCCGGCGGATGTTTGATAGCCTTTTCGCTCAAACTGCTTGAGACCTATAACCTTGCCTCCATGCCTCATAATAGCTGTGCTTATCTGAAGCTGCTCTTTGATGTCATGACAGTGACGAATGAGGCGCGAGGGGCAGACTTTAATCATCGAGTGTATGACGAAGATCTGGTTCACCATTTTCTTTCCAATGATACCCTTTCCCGTTACAGGGATAAGGTTAAAGAAAGTACTCAACCATCTCTCATGCCTGATGTTAGTGGAACGGGAAATACAACTCACCTCAGCATTATTGATAATGAGGGAAATGCGGCATCCGTGACGACTTCAAACGGTGAAGGGTGTGGCTATTTTATCCCTGGTACCGGTATAATGCTCAACAATATGCTTGGCGAAGAGGATATCAACCCCCATGGTTTTCATAGCCATGAACCGGGGATGAGGCTTTCCTCCATGATGGCGCCTACAATAGTCATGAAGGATATGCGGCCCGAATTGGTGCTGGGAAGCGGTGGCAGCAACAGGATAAGGAATGCCATATTGCAGGTTATTTTAAATGTCATTGATCATGGCCTGCCTGTTAATGAGGCTGTTAATGCCCCGAGGTGTCATTGGGACGGGGAGACTTTTCATGCAGAAAAAGGAATTAATAAAGATGAACTTGATGATCTCAAAATTCATAATGTATCGATAAAAAATTGGAGTCAACAAAATATGTATTTCGGTGGCGTTCATACAGCAGTTAGCCATAATTCTGGAAAGCTATTGTCCGGTGCAGGTGACGCAAGAAGGGGAGGAGTGTGTTTAAAGAGTGATGGATGAATTAAATAAAAAAATAGTTCTTGAAGAAATAAACAACAAAGTTTCTAAGATGAAGGACCGGCTTGTCAAGTTCAGGCGGGAGATTCACATGAACCCCGAGTTAAGCGGAAATGAGAAGGATACTGCCGCCTTTATTGCAGGCATTCTGGAAGCCAACGATATAGAAGTGAAAAGGGGTGTCGGCGGTCATGGTGTTGTGGGAATTCTCAGGGGGCGCCTGGAAGGGAAGACCATTGCTCTCCGGGCAGACATGGATGCATTACCCATACAGGATAAAAAGGATGTTGACTACGCATCAAAAGTGCCCGGTGTTATGCATGCCTGCGGACATGATGTGCATACTACGGTTTTGTTGGGTGCTGCCATTACTCTTGGTTCTGTAAGGGAGAGGCTGAAGGGGAGTGTGAAATTCATTTTTCAGCCGGCAGAGGAGATTACAACGGGTGCAGAATCGATGATTAAAGAGGGTGTCCTTGAAGATCCTGTGCCTTCTGCCATTGTCGCTCTCCACTGTTTTCCGGAATTGCAGGTTGGAACTGTCGGTCACAGGCCCGGCATGATGACGGCGGCGGCAGACCGGATAAAAATCGTTGTGAATGGAAGAAGCGGTCACGCTTCAAGGCCGCACCAGACGGTGGATGCTGTTTTGGTCTCTTCTATGATGATAAATGCCCTGCATCATATTGTGAGCAGGCGTACGGATCCCTTGCAGCCGTCTGTTATCTCCATCGGCACTATTAAGGGGGGGACAGCGGAAAATATTGTTGCCGACCATGTGGAAATGGAGGGGACAGTGCGTACCCTGGACCTGAAGTTGCGGGAAAGAATGCCAACACTTATTGAGGATGTCGTCAAGGGCATTGCCGGCGCTATGGGAGCTAAATACAAGTTTTCCTACAGTTTTGATTGTCCTTCCGTGTCAAATGATAAGGAAGTAGACAACCTTGTAAGTCAGTGTGCTTCTCAGGTTATAGGCGATGACAAGGTCATTCTTCTCAACGAACCGATGATGGGATCGGAGGATTTTGCCCTTTTTACGGAAAAGATTCCCGGTGCGCTCTTCAGGCTTGGCACGGGTAATGCGGATAATGGGATCACATCATCTCTGCATAATTCCAGTTTTGATGTCGATGAAGAGTCACTTTTCGTCGGAACAGAATTGATGGCCTGGATTGCTGTGAATTATCTCGAAAGCTGAACCTGTCCTGTCTACTGAGCCCTTCGATGAAAACTCAGGACATGCTCAGTCGAATCATGATAATGGCGTAAGAAGGCCCTTCGACAGGCTCTTCGATAAACTCAGATTAGGCTTCTGGTGACACCATCTTTGTCATGCTGAGCTAGTCGAAGCAGGCGTGAGTGATGCCCTTCGACAGGCCTTGCCTGTACAGGCTTTAAGCCCCTGAAATTTCTCTAAAGTTATCCCCTCTTCATTTTCCCTAAAAGCTTATTGCCCTCCCAATTCTCTTATGATAGTTTTAGACTATCCTTTCTAATTCGGGATGACCAAAAATTCAAAACAAATGATTCCTTACTCGAAATGAATAGAAAAGAAGCACTTCGCACTATATTTGACTCGGCCTTAAAGGCGGCAGATCC
>JADFVM010000070.1 GCA_015222555.1 Pseudomonadota bacterium | reverse complement strand
CCTGAAGCCCAGGTTGACCGTTTTATGTTTAAACTTAAGGTCAGCTACCCCACTAAAGCGGAAGAAAGAGAGATCATTACCCGTCAGATCTCAAATGAAAGCGTCAATATAGAAAAGGTTGCAAGCACTGATGATATCCTGAAAGCGAGAGAGGTTGTGAGCCGCATCTATGTGGATGAAAGGATCAAGGATTATGTGGTCAACCTCGTTTCAGCCAGTCGTTATCCCGAAGAATATGACCTCAATGAACTGAAGGGACTCATTCAATACGGAGCCTCACCAAGAGCTTCAATCTTCCTGACAAAGGCGGCCATGGCCAATGCATTCATGAAACACCGTGGTTTTGTGACGCCCGAAGATATTAAACATGTAGCCCTGGATATCTTAAGGCACAGAATAATACTTACCTATGAAGCGGAAGCTGAAGAGGTCTCTTCAGAAGATATTATCCGAAAGGTTTTCGATGCTGTCGAAGTTCCTTGATAAAGCAGATAACTCGTGTTTTGTAAGGTAGAAGCGAGTCGTAATTAACCTTACCTGTGGCTGCAACTCTCCATAGGCTCCTGCATTTTGTCATTCCCGCGAAGGCGGGGATCTTGATTCCCGATGAGCAGGCTCAGTTTTCCTACGGACATTAAAATACCTCGTCGCTAAATGCGGGGAAATACATCCCACATCTATAATCTTCATGTTACCCAAAGACATCATAAAAAAAATTAAAAAAGTTGAAATCTCGACCCGCAGGGCGGTGGCTGACCTCATGGGGGGAGAATACCATTCTGTGTTCAAGGGCCGGGGCATGGAGTTTGATGAAGTAAAACATTATACACCGGGTGATCAGATCAATTCGATTGACTGGAAAGTTACTGCAAGAACAGGCACGCCTTTTGTTAAAAAATTCGTTGAGGAGCGGGAGCTGACAGTTACTCTTCTCATTGACATGAGCGCATCACAGGCCTTCGGTTCGGGAACAAAAAGCAAGAAAGACCTTATTATAGAGTTGGGCGCACTTCTTGCCTTTTCCGCCATAAGGAATAATGACAGAGTGGGTCTGCTCACCTTTACCGACGATGTTGAACTCTTTCTTCCGCCGAAAAAGGGCCGATCTCATGGCATGCGGCTTATAAAGGAACTGGTCACATCGTCGCCTTCAGGTAAAGGTACCTCCATTCATAATGCACTGGAATATCTGGGCCGAGTGGAAAAAGGGAAAAGCATCGTCTTTTTGATCTCTGACTTTATCGATAAAGGGTATGAAAAACGGCTCAATATTATTTCCAAAAAGCACGACCTCGTGCTTATCAGAATTAAGGATGGCATGGAGGAGGCATTCCCTGCTCAAGGTCTTATCAATCTGAAAGATGCCGAGACGGGAGAGGTTTTTACTGTCGACGCGGCGAGCCGTGAATGGCGGGCAACCTTTCAGGCCTTAATACGATCTAAGGAAGAAATCTGGAACGATACCCTGAAAAAAATGAAGATTGACGCCATTGATATTGATACGGCTACACCCTACATTGTCCCGCTGCGTAATTTCTTTAAAAGAAGGGCCAAACGGTATTAGCCGACATGAAACAGATCATTACACTCTTTTTGTTATCTTTCCTTTTATCCGGGAACGCCCTGGCAGGTGAAAACCCTGTCATGATGGCGGAGAAAAAAAGTTACCACGTTGGTGACATTATCAGGTTAAAGGTGGAATTAAAGGGTAAGGGCTACAGACTGGGTGAAATTGACAAGGAAAAAATTGCACCCTTTGAGATCAGTAAAGAAGAGCAGGTTTATGATGAGGAATCAGACAGTACACGGTTTATTATAACGGGGAGCATCTTCAAGCCTGGTGACTTTATTATTCCCGCCTTTGTGATCATTGATGAGGCCGGTAATGAAATAAAAAGTGAACAGGGTGCAATTACTATTGAGCCGCTTTTAAAAAGTGAAAATGACAAGCTGAAAGACATCAAACCCCAGATGAAGGTTGCCGAAGGGGGGCCATTGTGGCCCTGGTTTGTCCTTATCCTCATTGCCGTTATCCTGGCGATCTTCATTTATTACCTGAAGAAAAAAAAGAAGGGGCAGCCGGTAGCCGAAGAAATCGTCCCCGAATTGCCACCATCCATTGAGGCTCTCGAAGAAATCAAAAGGATCGAAGGGCTGAATCTTATTAGAGACGGTAAGATCAAGGAACTCTATGACCGTGTATCCGATGTGATCCGTAATTTTAATGGCAGGATAAATGGTATTGAGGCCATGGAGATGACCACAGGTGAGTTGATCGGCAGCCTCAGGCAGAAAAAGGGGAAGGATATTAACAAGCTTGAGCAATTTCTCAACCGCTGCGACAGGGTTAAATTCTCGGAATTTACCCCTTCGCAGATGGACATTGAAGGCCTCACTGAAAGAGCGAGAGAGATGGTCGGCAGAGATACCGCTGCGGAAGATTCAAATAATGAAACTTTAACGATGAGTGATGCAGTAAAGGATTCCATTTGTGAGGTTAAATAAGGTGCTCTCTTTCACCGTAATTCAGGGTACGATTCTTTATCCCAATCAAAAGGGGAGAGCCCATGCACTTTGATGATATCTGGTTTCTTCTTTTACTCCTTCTACTGCCTCTCTATTACATCTATGGAGGTAGAAGGCCGGCTCTTACCTACTCAACGGTAAGCATTGTTAAATCTATTCGCCCCTCACTGAGAGTCCGGTTGAGGCAGTTGCCGAGAATTATTACTCTTATTTCACTTACCCTTGTCATTATTGCCCTTGCCAGGCCCCAGCTGGTGAACAAGGAAAGGGAGATGTCAACGAAGGGAACAGATATCCTTCTGGCAATCGACCTTTCGGGAAGTATGAGTGCCGAGGATTTCAAACCGAAAAACCGTCTCTTTGTTGCGAAGGAGGTTGTAAAGGGATTTATTAATGGGCGAAGCAGTGACCGCATCGGTCTTGTTGCCTTTGCAGGAGAGGCCTATACACTCTCTCCCCTCACGGTGGACTACGGTATACTGCTCACTATGATGGACAGCCTGGAGATTGGACGTTTTAAAGACGGCACAGCCATCGGCATGGCCATTGCGGAAGGGACGCGACGACTGAAAGATTCGGAAGCGGAATCGAAGATTATTATTCTTCTCACAGATGGTGTTAGTAACAGCGGCAATATTGATCCTATAACGGCGGCCAACGTGGCTAAGGCGCTGGGCGTGAAAATATATACCATCGGTGTGGGAAAGGAAGGTGGTGCTCCCATCCCCGTAAATAATCCTATCTTCGGCAAAGTCTATGCCAGAGATAACAGTGGAAACATTCTCCTCACAAAAATGGATGAGGAAACGCTTAAAAAGGTGGCGGAAATTAGTGAAGCAAAATATTACCGTGCCACGAACAAGGATAAACTGGTTCAGATCTATAAGGAGATCGATGCGCTGGAAAAAAGTGATATCAAGGTGAAAGAGTATTTTCACTATAGTGAGGTCTATCACTATTTTCTAATAGGGGCAATCGTTTTGCTCTTTTTTTCTGTATCGCTGAGGGCGACCTGGCTTTGGTCTTATCCGTGAGATGGATGATGGAATAGAGGTTATGGAATAATCGAAATATGAACTTTAGTGACGCGACATTTTTACATTTTTTGTGGTTGTTAATGCCACTTACATTGCTCCATCTGTACAGAGACAGGCGGGCAAAAAACTTTGCTGTGCAGAAAAAAGCAGGGAAGAAGGACACTCCATCCCTTCTTCTGGACAGCTATCTGGCTATTCATATGAGAAGGCATGGCAAATTCTCCATTTTTGCTGCGGCCGTCATTTTTCTTGTCATCGCCATGGCGGGGCCGAGGTGGGGAATGAAAGAGCAACTTATTGAAAGGCGGGGCATTGACATCGTCATTGCCCTGGATCTTTCGAGGAGCATGCTGACTGCCGACCTGTCGCCGAGCAGAATTGACCGTGCAAAACTGGAGCTGTCCTCTTTCATTGACTCGAGACATGGGGACCGCATCGGCATTGTTGCCTTTGCAGGGAAGGCCATCGTTGCCTGCCCGCTCACGCTGGATTATGGCGCGGCAAAGAATTTTCTGAAAGGCCTGGATGTGGGCATGATACCGACACAGGGAACAGATCTTGCCGGGGCCATCAATGTTTCCAATGACCTCCTTGCCGGTTATGCCGGGCGGGAAAAGGTGATTGTGCTTCTCACCGATGGTGAAGATACGGTGGGTGATCCCCTAAAGGTTGCTTCTGAAGTGGCTGACAAGGGTGTGTCTGTTTACACCCTGGGTTTCGGTACAAAAAGCGGTGGCCCCATTCCCGTTTATGACAGGGCCGGAAAGATTATAGATTATAAAAAGGGCAAAGGCGGTGAAACGATCATATCCAGGATTAATGCGCCTTTGCTAACTAATCTCGCAGTCAAAGGGGGCGGCAAAAGTTTTCATGGCGGCAGTGCTGTGTCACAATTGATGGATGACCTTGAAAAAAAGGAGAAAACGCTCATGTCATCAAAAATGTATACTTTTTTGGACGAGCGCTTTCAATACCCTCTTTTTCTATCTTTTCTCCTCTTTACTTTGGCGTTTTTGATCCCTGAGAGGAGGAAAGGCACATGAGCTTTATCTGGATCTTCCTTCCCCTTCTTATGGGCTTCGGACCGCTGGAATCGCCAAAGGGATTTGTTGAGGAAGGAAATGCCCTTTTTATCGAGGGGAAATATGACGAAGCAAAGGAGAAATACGAAGCGGCTGCGAAAATCGCCAAAGATGACGCGCCCATTAAATATAATCGGGCAAATACGCTTTTTAAACAAGGAGACCTGGAGGGAGCGCTCAAGGATTACCGTGAAGGTGCCGCCTTTGGTGATGAGGCCTTAAAGGCGAAAAGCTTTTATAATATGGGCAATGCACTCTTTGCAGGGCAGAAATTCAATGAAGCGGCAGCAGCTTTTAAGGAGGCCTTGAAACATGATCCTTCCGACAATGATGCCAAGATTAATCTTGAAATGGCTTTGAAAAAAATGGAGGAACAAAAAGAGCAGCAGAAGCAGAAAAATAAAGACGAAAATAAAGAGGACGGGGAAAAGCAAGATCAAGAGCAACAGCAAGACCAGGAACAAAAGCAAGAAGGACAGGATAACAAAGAAGATAGGGCGGACAACGGTGAAGATGAAAAAACCGATGACAGGAAAGAGGAAGGCGAAAAGCCGAAGGATGACAGCGCGCCCCAAATGAAGGAGGGCGAGAAAAAGGAAATGAGCAAGGAGGAAGCCGAGAGGGTGTTGGAGAACCTTGGCGACCAGAATATGGATTTACAAAATATGGCCGATATGTTAAAAAGTTCGAAGCCGACTCAAGTGGAGAAAGACTGGTAATTTATGATTAATAGAATATCTAAAGGGCAGTTACCTGCCATCCTTATAATATTGTTTTTTCTCTTGCCCTCAAGTGCATTTGGCGCATTGCTAAACATGGAGGCCTATACAGACAAAACTGTTGTCTCTATGGGTGATCGCCTCACACTGACGATAAAAATATCCGGTGAGGTTTCCGGCTCTTTGCCTGATCCAACATCTCCCGGCCATGAAGGTTTTGACATCATCGGCGTCCCCTACCAGTCTTCAAGCTTTTCCTGGGTCAACGGGCGGGTAAGTTCCTCTAAAACAGTTAATTTCACATTGATCCCCAGCTCAGAAGGGATATTCTTGATAGGTCAATCCGAGGTGTCCTATGGGGGAGAAACCATTACCTCCCTGCCTGTTGAAGTGACAGTGGAGAAAAAAGAGGAAACAACAGCTCCGGAAGAGGATAAAGGTATTGTCCAGGGAATGTCTGCTGATCCCTACGGCAGAGTGATTGTCTCAACATCGTTGAGTAAAAAGCAGGTTTATGTGGGTGAGCCTCTGGTTTATACCTTCAGCTTTTTTGCCAAGGTACGACTCTGGGAGAATCCGGAATTTTCTCCTCCTGATTTTACAGATTTTTGGGTAGAGAACCTGCCTGCCAGCAAAACGCCCAGGGAAGTGATCATTAAAGGGGAAAGGTATCGTCGGGAGGATATCAAGAAAGTTCTCTTTCCTGCCAGAGAAGGCGATTTTACTATTGATAGCACAAGTATTACCGTGCAGCTGGACCCCTTTGCAAGACCTGTTGTTCTAGTCACAGATTCTATAGAGCTGGAAGTGTTCCCTTTGCCGGCAGAGCCTGAAGATTTTAAAGGCGCAGTGGGAAATTTCACCATAGAGGCTTCGGCCGATAAAAAGAAGGTTAAAGCCGGTGAGCCTGTAACTGTTAAAGTCAAACTGGCAGGTGTGGGGAATATCAAGGGACTTCATCCTCCCGTTTATGAAGAGTCGGAGCTTTTTAGAGGCTATGAACCTAAAGACAGCATGGAGATATCGATGCTGAACGATCTCATCAGCGGTATCAAAACCTTTGAGTACCTGTTTATTCCCTTGAAGGAAGGGGAGGTCACACTTCCTGTTTTTTCTCTCACCTTTTTTGATACTGCCGAAGAAGAGTATAAAACGGTAAAAACCAAAGGCATGGCTTTAACTGTTTTAAAAGGAGATGAAAGTCAGGCAGGACTTGCCGCTTCTGCACAGATATCGCAGCACATGAGTGGAAATGGCGACATGAAGAAGAGATTGAGACCGATCAGGATGAAGAGCAGCCTCGGTAACTGGCGGCCTGCCTCTTATCTGAAAGGACTGTCCCTGTTCTTGATCATCCTGCCGCCCGTCATATTCCTGGCCCTTTTATATTCAAAGGGTGCATCAAGAAGAAAACATCAGGAGCAGAAAGCATCGCTTGGCGCTGCTGCAGCATTAAAAATTGCCGAAGAGTTGATGGGAGAGGGAAAGGACAAGGAATTTTTCGCCAAAACAATTACTGCCCTCAGGGATTATCTCGTCCATCATTTTCATCTTGTCCATGCAGGCGAATCCAAGGATGAGCTGCTCGAACAACTGTCAAAAACAAATCTCCCCGAGACTGTTCTTCAGCGAATTAAAGAGGCCTTAGAGATGGCAGAGGTGGGACGGTTTGCCCCAACCAAATACGATGAAACTGAGATGGCCTCTTTTCTTGTCGATGTGCGGGCAATTCTGGAAGACTGTGAAAAGTTGAATTTGAAAAAGGGGGGATCTAAGTGAAGTCATTAATTTTGGTCGTTATTTTTCTCCTTCTTGCGCCTGCAACGTCAATGGGCAAGAACATGGGCTCTTCCATTGAGGAACTTTTTTCTCTGTCTAATATGGCTCATGTGGACGGACGGTATGAAGAAGCGATCAGGGGCTATCGTAATATGGAGAAAAAAGGTTTAGTCAATCCCGATATCTATTACAACCTTGCCAATAGTTACACCAAAACCGGCAAGGTGGGACTGGCCATACTCTACTATGAAAAGAGCCTCAAACTGTCACCCAATGCAGCCGATGTGGAGAATAACCTGGCCGTGATGAGGGAGAGGATTGCCGCCACGTCTGTCAATCTTGATGCCAGGTCGCCGTGGGGAAAACTATTTTCCTACACAACCTTCAAGGGCTGCGCCGACTTTACAATATTTGTTTATCTTCTCACCTTTTGTACCCTCATTGTCATGCTTTTAAAAAAGAATGAGAAGCTAAGGTCAAGAATGAGAAGGGCCGGCGTTATTCTGGCTGTCCTTTCATCACTCTCCTTTGTCATTACTCTCATCAACCTTTATGAACAGGAAAAAGTCAGTTATGCCATTGTTGTTGGTGAGGGCGTCAATCTTTATGAAGCGCCTTTGGAGCAGGCCGCTTCTAGTGGGATCCTCACTGAGGGAAGCAAGGTAAAGGTTGTTGATGACAGCAAAAGCTGGCTTAAGGTCTCTTCGGCCAGTGGTACCGTGGGGTGGGTCCAGAAAAAAGGGGTGGGCATTATTTAACCTTTCTTTCATGTTTGTCTGTTCACCAGAATGCTGACTATCCATCCTCAATTCCTAAATATAGTTCACCTTTGATTTTCTTATTCTTTTGTTATACTTAGTTTAGGGTGTAGCCCTTATCCTCGATAAAAATACTTTAATTGACAAGAAAAACAAATAAAGTGTAAATATGATAAAGTTGAAAAAACTAAAATTTGCCACAGAGGACACAGAGGTAATGCCAATAATCTAAAGCCTTTCTCTGAGTCCTCTGTGGCTAAATAAGCACTTTTTACGATTTCATCAAATATAGAACCGTTGAACTTTTAGAAACCTTATAGCGTGGAGAAAGAGTGTTATGCTTGGGAAAAAGAGACTGGGAGACATGCTGCTCGAAGAGGGGCTCATTGATGAAATGCAGCTTAAGGGCGCTCTTGCAAGACAGAAAGAATGGGGGGGGAGGCTTGGGGAAAATCTTGTCAAGCTAGGTTTTGTCAGTGAAATAATCCTGCTCAAGTTTTTGGGCCAGCAGTTGGGTTATCCCTGTGCCGACCTGTCTAAATTTGAGATCAAACCGGAAATATACAACCTCATCTCTCTTCACCTGGCCCAGAAATATAAAGTCGTTCCCCTTCAGGTAAAAAAAGCAGAGACACAGAGTGTTCTCTTCCTGGCCATGTCGGATCCTACCAACCTTATGGCCAATGATGAGATTCGTTTTATATCAGGCCTGCTTGTCAACCCGGTAATCGCCACAGCTTCTCAGATAGAAAATGCCATAGAGAAATACTATCTAAATGATGAGGTGCAAATACGTCCGCTGACAGAAATGGTTCCTACTGTAAAGCCGGAGGAAATGGAAATTGTTCATGAAGTGCCGTTAAAGGAGAGAATGGAGCTGGAAAAAGCAAAAGCTTCAAAAATCCAGAATAAGGAAGTGATGGCATTAATTACTTTCCTCGATGAAAAGGGGATCATCAAGAAAGATGAATGTATTAAAAGGGTGATGGCCTTGGGTAAAGAAGGTGATTAGGGGAATCGGCGGTTATTTGTTACACCTACAAAGAGAGCAGTCAATGAAAGCTGAAACTTAGCGATTGCAGGCAAAAACTTGGATATTGACTGTACACAGATCCCCAGAATTTGTAGGGCGTAATAGCGAAGCGTGTTACGCCGTATGATCTTTAATTTAACACAAGGTAGGTGTCTCAGCTATATTGACACAGAGGGGGAAGGAACGCATAAAAGTTTTTGAATGGCTACAGTCTCTCTCGCCCACGACTTACCCCATCATCCTCTCCTTGACATACTTGCCAAAAACCCCGGCTATCTCCTTGAACCTGTAACGGTTGTGCATGTTGCAGCCATCGCATATCTCAGGGATGGGGTCCGACTTCTCCCTCTTTTTCAGTGCCTCCCTCATGCTCAGGTCATTGATGGAGCCGAGGGTGTTTTTGTGGGTAATGTCGTTATAGCAGAACATATAATCGCCCCCTGCGGTGATAAAGAGGTCCGTATTCCTGGGCATGCACCTGAAGCGGTTATTCCATGTCTGCAAAAAAATGTCCATTACGGAGGGGATAAAATCGAGTTCCTGCGAGAGGAGCTTATAGCGCTTGATGACACCCCGCAGCTTTTCCGTCGCCTGGTGGTGTTCCTCCATCGTCCCGGCGCGGTTGTATAGGGTAGGGGACATTGTAAGGAGTTCCACCCCCTGGCCTTTAAGCCACTCTATCGTCTCCGGCAGCGTTTCGATGCACTCGGCAAGGGGCGTTAGGCTAATTGCGAAGGGGGTCTTTTTAAAGGTCTTTTGCGCAAGGACGATATTTTCCTTCACCCTTTCATGGTCGAGTCCCACGTGAACGCTCTCATAGACTGCCCGGTCGATGCTGGAAAAGGAGAGGATGAGGAGGCCGATCTTGCCGTCGAGATGTCTTATCTTTTCTTCGTCCAGGAGTTCCCCGTTGGTGACGAGATCGAAGCGCACGGGATGCTCTCCCACGGCAGAGACGTACTCCATAAAACGGGGGTGTGTTGTAGGCTCGCCGTATCCCGCTAAGACTGTGCGGAAAACGTCTTTGGGATTAATCCGGTCCAGCGCCTTGTAAAAGGTTTCATCCGTCATCAATTGTGGATTCTCGATCATCGTCCGGGGGCACATGGCGCACCGCGCATTGCACTTGCTGGACCACTCAAAGTTTACCGCTACCCTGTAATTGCTCAACTCCTATTCCTCCTCCTGGATCATTTGGGGAACATGCTTTGAACAGTTGGGGACGACCTGTTCTATATCGACGAGGATGACGCGGGGGGCGTCGGGAAAGAGGTCTCTCATCTCCCCCGAATCATGGACGGTCGCTCTGCCGTTAACCCTGAGCCGCCCACCATCGGAAAAATCGATGAAGAGGCAGCCCACCCGGGGATTCTCCAGTATGTTACCTATGCTCATGAATGCACCGTTGCCATCGAAGTCCGGGAAGGCAAAATGGGTGGGGTCCAGTATGCGGATCAGACCCGGTCCGCCCCCCTTGAAGGAGCAGTCGCACTCGCCCTTTTTATTGCTTGTGGCCAGGAAGAAAAACCCCATCACCTCGATACGAGGAATGAGTTCTTCAGGGATGCGGTCAAGGAGGAGCCTCTCCCTTCGCGCTTTATCCCATATGCCACCCGTCTTCCACCTCTTTTGGGCCTCCACTTCTCCTTCGTGGAAATAGGTCTCTTTTGTCATAGGTTTATCCTTTTTTTGTTTTTTTACCTTTTTATATAGCACCGGCCGTGCCAAAAAAAGTCTTTGAAAGCGCCTAAACAGATAACTACTTGAGTTAACTTGCTAATTTTGTCTGGAGCTATAAGCAGGAGGGGAATAAGAGATGGGAGACTCGTTAAGGTTATTCAAAATTTTGTATGGCTATAAAAAATTTTAAATGATTTTGAATACTCTTTTACTGCTTTACATATCATTCCGATATGTAACAAGCTTCCATGAAAATCAAAAAATCAAGATTCATTTAATCGCTTG
>JADFVM010000069.1 GCA_015222555.1 Pseudomonadota bacterium | reverse complement strand
TCTAACCACAGTGCGGTAGCAGAGGACTTGGTCATCCAAAAATGAAAAAGCCCCATGTTGTCATTTTCAAGGAGAGTAGCGTATATGTCCCCCTCATTAAGGCCAAAGTTATATTTAATCAAATTACACAGCTTGTTGGTCAACTCATGCAACTGCCAGAAGGTAAACCGCCTGTCACGTTCCATATTTAATAGTGCCGTTCGGTCGGCATATTTGATAGCCGTTTGCTTCAATATTCTGCCCATATTAACCAACATACTGCAAACTCCTTAACTCCTTTTCCCCAACAACTTGTTATAATGCTTGTACAGTTTTACCTTTTACTCTTAGATCCGTTCTCGAAGGAATCCTGGATTTAGCATGGCTTAAAAAGATCGTGTTTCAACTTTCTCCGTTCTCCTCGATTCAGAGTGTTGCATATTATCGTATAGTGGCCGCTATTAACAAGTCAAGCCTTATCCCAGAAGATCACCAATCCACCTAAAGCCCCCGCATAAGAAATCAATTGATAAACGCCTAATGCCCAGGGCATTGGGTGGGGATTGCTGCCATGGCGGTTATACTTCAGGTTGCTGAAAGACGGCACAGTCAGTCACAGGGCGTTTCATGCCCTGAATTTTGGTATACTTTTATGTGGATAATTGCTATCGTATACTGAATTTTTAGTATCCTCCTCGGCTTTTCGCTTAAGCCGCTTATGTCATCGCTATAGATCTATAAACATAGGAGAAAAGGAAAGCAAAATGCCCAAGACAAAATGCTTAGAGGAAATGACCTGGCCGCAGTTTGAGGCCATTGCAAAAGACTGTGACACTATCCTTATGCCCGTTGGTTCTGTCGAACAAGAGGGATTACATCTCCCCATGGCAACGGATTCTATCGTTGCTTTAGAAGTGGCAAAAAGGGTTTCTGAGGTCTCTAATGTACTTGTGGCACCTCTAATTAATATAGGCTATTCGAACTGGCATTCCGCCTTTCCTGGGACGTTGAACTTGAGCATGGAAACACTGATACAGACTCTGAGAGAGATCTGTATGACCCTTGTACAAAATGGTATGAGACGATTTTTGTTTATTAATCCCCACATAGGAAATGAAGAGTCTATATATTCAGTTGGCACCGAACTGAGGAAAAAGGGTTTGGGCATAGCGGGAATGATCAATCTGTGGAAACTAGCAAATGAAATGGGAAAAGATATTGGGGAATTGAACGAAAAAGTATTTAAACACGCTGGGGAAATAATGACTTCTGTTATGTTAGCCCTCCGACCAGATCTTGTAGATATGTCTAAGGCCAAAAAAGGCTTTTTAAGTTCGGAAACTGATTCTATTGAGATGGAAACTTCACGAAGGTGTAAATTCCGGGGCTACCATGTCGAGATATTTAGAATGTCAAAGGAGCTAACAGATACAGGAGTCATGGGTGATCCAAGTGGAGCTACGAAAAGCAAAGGTGAGGAAATAATCCGTCGCTGGGTCGAATATACATCAAGTTTCATAGACGAATTTAAAAAAATTCCTTTGTCTGCTTGATTAGCAGGAGAAAAAGGATAAACTATTCCTTTTCTCTGTATGGTGAAGAGATAACTCGAAAAAAGACCACCAGGCCCAGGCACCATGCAATAAGAATAATCATGAACCAGTTGTAATGTATCACCCCCAGATGCAACCATTTCATGAGCATCAATAGCCCGGCCGTTGCCGCCAGGACCAGCCATTCTATCATCCTTTGCGTACTCATGCAGGAACCTCCTGGACAGCCTCGCGATTTCGAACATAGTGCAAACCTACTGCAGGGGCCAGAATGACCCAGGCAATGAGTTGAGTTACCCACTGCGGCAGACTGAATGCCCAACTACTGAGATTTATGCTCAACCCTGGAACGAAGAACAATAGGGCACAGAAACCCATCAAAATACGCATGGACCAGTTGACCCTTGTCAGGAGCCAGCCTTCTGTGGTGATGGTCAGCGCGTAGATGCCGGCGAAGCCGCCTATGATAGCCAGGACTATCTGGTGCCAATTACCCACAAACAACATTCCAGGGGCAAACACAAAAACAAAGGGCAGCACGTACTTGGCTATACCCAGCCGGAAAGAATGGACCCCCGTCACCATGGGGTTTGACCCTGCAATGCCCGCCGCGGCAAAGGCAGCCAGGGCCACCGGCGGAGTGATTGCCGAGACCAGACCGAAATAGAAAGCGAATAAATGGGCCGCAATGGGCGCCACGCCCATCTGAACCAACGCCGGGATCACCAGGGCGGCCAGGGTGATGTAAACCGCTGTGGTGGTAAGACCCATACCTAAGATAAGAGAGGCTATCATGGTCAATATCAATGCAATCCACAGGCTACCTCCCGCCAACTGGACGATGATATTGGCGAACTTAAGCCC
>JADFVM010000008.1 GCA_015222555.1 Pseudomonadota bacterium | reverse complement strand
CCCCGTGCAGGCATTGACCTTACTTCCGTTCAGAAGTCTTTAGAGAAATTTTACATTGAAGAAGCTTACAAGATGGCCGGAGGAAATGAAAGCAAGGCTGCCAGGCTTCTCAACATAAATCACCACACCTTCCGTTACCGCAGCAAAAAACTTCAAACTTAATACTCTAATTGAGCGATAAATGCTTTGTTATTTCGGGCTTTCTTGATTAGCAATTACCATATTGCTTATCATTACCACGATAAAGTTTTGTTAGGGATTTGAAGCTCGGCAGGCATTTTTTCATTGACATCAAGATTTAAACCTATTAAACTTAAAAACTGACTGAGTGCTCAGTTGATTTTTTTAGATTATTAGGCATGAAATGTCCAAAAAAAAGTTGATTTTGCAGGCCGCAACAAGGCTTTTCTCGGAAAAGGGCTTCAAAGACACCTCCATGGCTGACCTTGCTAAGGTGACTGGCGCAGCTCAAGGGACGATTTTTTACCATTTCAATAATAAGGAAGAGCTCTTTCTATCCATTCTGGAGGAACTTAAAGAAGACATTATAGAGGAGTTTGAACGCTATTTCGGCGAAAGGAAGTTCAAGACCGGTCTTGACATGATGGAAGGCGCAATCTCCTTTTATCTCTACCTGGCCGGGGGCATGGAAGACCGGTTTCTTCTTCTGCACCGTCACGATGCATATGAACTGGCCCAGGTCAATCCCATCTGCAAGGGGTATCTTGAGGGTATTTACAACTGTCTCCTGGATATCTTCGAGCGGGCCATTTTACTCGGACAAAAGGACGGATCCATAAGGGATATGCCAGCCAGAAAAACCGCCTTGATCATCTTTACCATGGTTGACGGTCTGGTGCGTTTTAGTACTTATAACCTTTACGATGCGGGCGCACTTTACAACGACCTCATCGAGTCGTGCCGCAGGATACTAAAAAACAAACCATCAAAGTAACAGGAACCCTCTATGCTTAACCGCATTTTTCCATTTCTTGGTTGGTTCAAGGACTACGATCTTAACAGTTTGAAAATTGATGCCGTCTCGGGGCTAACCGTGGCGCTGGTGCTCATTCCCCAGTCCATGGCTTACGCGCAATTAGCGGGGTTGCCACCTTACTACGGGCTTTATGCATCATTTCTCCCGCCAATAATCGCGGCCCTGTTCGGTTCAAGCCGCCAACTGGCCACAGGCCCTGTTGCCGTGGTCTCGCTCATGACCTCTGCCTCCCTTGAACCACTGGCAACTGCCGGAAGCCAAGGCTACATCGCCTATGCTATCCTGCTGGCCCTCATGGTCGGCATATTTCAGCTTACCCTTGGAGTATTAAGGCTCGGGCTTGTGGTCAACTTCCTTTCCCATCCGGTAGTCAACGGCTTTACCAATGCAGCGGCTATTATCATCGCCTCTTCGCAGTTGTCCAAAATGTTCGGTGTATACGTGGACAAGGGAGGACACAATTACGAGACCATTATCCGGGTCATCCATTCCGCTTTTCATTACACCCACTGGCCCACCCTTCTTATGGGCGTATTTGCCTTCGCTATCATGTACGGGTTGAAACAGATTTCTCCGAAAATCCCCAATGTGCTCGTAGCAGTTGCTGTGACCATTATCATCTCCTGGGCTATTGGCTACCAGCACAACAGCACTGTGAATATCTCGGCCATTAAGTCCCCCAAGGCCCAGGGATTGATCGAATCATTTAATAAGGCAGTGAATGCCATACCACGGCTCGCAGAAGAACGTACCAAGGCGAATATGGCCCTGGATGAGGCCAACAGTAACCACGACATTCTTGCTGTACTCGACGACGAGCATGTTGCTAGCGTCCTTACCATTAATATAGAGCGTGTCAAACGCCAGGCACACATTTACCGCAAAAGGTTTAGAAACCTCCTATTTGAAGGCATAGAGCAAGCAGATGGCTCCCTTAAATTTTATTTAAAGGATGCTAAGCCTCCAGGGTCCAAGGGCGATGGCCGAACCTGGCGGATCAAGGTGGGAAATTACCCCCTTAAAAAGGATAAAATTATTATGATGGGCGGCGGCGCAGTGGTTGGTGCTATTCCCCAGGGACTACCCTCTTTGTCCGTGCCAAAGATTAGTCTTAAAATTATCCTCCATATGTTCCCCTTCGTTATCATCATCTCGCTTTTGGGTTTTATGGAAGCGATCTCCATAGCAAAGGCCATGGCCGGTAAGACAGGCCAACGTCTCGACCCGAACCAGGAACTTATCGGTCAAGGCCTTGCCAACATTTGTGGCTCTTTTGCCAAGAGCTATCCAACGTCGGGGTCATTCTCGAGGTCAGCGGTTAACCTCCAGAGCGGAGCAATTTCAGGTCTTTCCAGCGCGTTCACCAGCCTGACTGTAGTCATTGTGCTCCTGTTCTTCACCCCACTTCTATATTACCTCCCCCAGTCCGTACTGGCTGCTATTATAATGATGGCCGTTATAGGCCTGGTAAACGCCTCTGGATTCATCCATGCCTGGAAGGCGCAATGGTATGATGGTTTTATCTCTATAGTCACTTTTTTGTGCACACTCCTCTACGCACCTCACTTACACATAGGCATTATGATTGGAGTTATATTATCCCTTCTTGTCTTTCTATACAAAAGTATGCGCCCTGTTGTGGCTTCGCTATCCTGGCACGAGGAGATGAGTCTTCAAAACTCTATGACCCACAATTTACAGGAATGCAAGTATATTGACCTTATTCGATTCGAGGGCACTTTGTTTTTTGCCAATGCCAGCTATCTGGAAGACAAGATTAATGAACGAATGATTGAAAAAAAAGACATTAAGCATATAGTTATTTTGTGTGATGGTATTAATGATATGGATGCGTCTGGAGAAGAAGCATTATCTATTACCATAGATAGAGTAAGAAGCGCAGGCGTCGGCATTTCATTAAGCGGAGTTAACGAGTCAGTCATGTCGGTATTAAAACGCACATATCTACTTGAAAAGATAGGCGAAGGGAATATCTTTTCCAATACGGAAAGGGCTATATTTGCAGTTCATGACAAAGTGCACAAGGGCTCCGATAAAGGCCTTTGCCCGCTTAGCATCGTTTGCCAGATTGTTAAACACGAAATGACAAGATGAGAAAGGGGAGCGTTCATGTCTATTATAACCATATTTAGCGGCACATTTTGCAAGGAAGACGCTGTTATCCCAAAAATACTGGACCACACCGAATTCAAGCTTATCACAGACAAAGACCTTGTAGCCGAGGCGAGCAAGCTTTCGGAAATGAGTAAAGCGAAGATTATGCGAGCCTTCTCTGCCAAGGCATCGGTGTTCAACAAATTTACTCATGAAAAAGAAAGATCCATAGCCCATATAAGGTATGCCTTGGCCGAAATAATGTTGGGTGACAACCTTATTATTGGCGGATTTACAGGGCATCTTATACCCCGCAAAATTAGCCACGTGCTCAGGATTTGTCTCATCGCGGATATGAAGTCCAGGATATCCGTTGCTACAAAGGAGAACGGATTCACAGAAAAAGAGGCGGTCAGGCAAATCCACAGGCAAGACGAAGATAGGTCTGCCTGGGTTGATACCGTGACCAGCAGTAGCGACCCCTGGGACCCCTCCTTATATGACATGATTATACCCACAGATAAAATAGATATAGGGGGTGTTCCCTCCTTGGTCATGGAACACCTTGAAAAAGATATACTTAAAGCCACTGATGAATCTCAAGCGCTTGCACAGGATTTCCTCCTTGGAGCCAAAGTAGCTGTTGCGCTGGCCAAAGAGGGGCACAACGTGGATGTAAGCGCCAAACATGGATCAGTCACCCTGTCAATCAATAAACACGTTCTAATGCTTAACCGGCTTGAGGACGAACTAAAATCCATCGCAGACAAAGTACCTGGTGTCAAGGCTGTGGTAACAAAGGCTGGAAAAAACTACTACAAGACGGATATTTATCGCAAATTCGATTTCGAGACACCGTCGAAGGTCTTGCTCGTGGATGATGAACGTGAGTTCGTGCAAACTCTTTCCGAACGTTTACTCTTGCGAGATATGGGTTCAGCCGTGGCCTACGATGGCGAATCTGCCCTCAGACTGGTCAAGGAGGATGAACCCGAGGTCATGATCCTGGATCTCAAGATGCCAGGCATCGATGGCATCGAGGTTTTACGCCGGGTGAAAGAAACCAATCCGGAGATAGAGGTTGTCATCCTCACCGGCCATGGATCTGATGATGACAGAGAAACATGTATGAAACTCGGCGCCTTCGCTTACCTGCAAAAGCCGGTGGATATCGATCTGTTGAGCGAGACGCTTAAAAAGGCAAACGAGAAGATTAAACAAAAAAAAGAATCCAGGAATTAAAGGATCAAAATAGGGGCTTCGCTCCAATCTGGATGCGAAAGGTTGGATTACTGGAATAATGGGAAGCTTGAAACCAAAATTTTGGGACTATCAGGATGTCACGTCAGGCCCGGCCAGACGCATGTTCAACTTCCGTCGTATGTGGAAGCTGGCTTTTTTCCTTACAACTGGGGTCGCTCTCGTGCCACTGATTTCCATGGCTGTCATTGATTACAAAGTAACGCAGCATGCCATCGAGTCTGAAATCTTGTTACTCACGTCCCGCCTTGTCTCCAACACACAACGGACCATTTCATATTTCATGGTCGAACGACGGTCTGCTCTCGATTATGTTGTTCATGAAAACACCTTCGAGACATTGACTGATCACGCACATCTCTCTAAGATTATTCAAGATCTCAAGAAAGCATTCGGAGGTTTCGTTGATCTTGGGGTAATTGACCCTTTAGGAAACCAGAGAAACTACATCGGCCCATACAGACTTCTGGGCAAAGATTATAGTAACCAGGCCTGGTTCAAGGAAGTCGTGGCCCATGGTGTATACATCAGCGATGTGTTCTTAGGATTCAGACATATCCCCCATATGGTCATTGCGGTCAAGCATGAGCTGCCAAATGGTTTTTTCTATGTTCTTCGCACCACGCTTGACACAGAAAAGTTCAACGACATGTTTTCCAACCTTGAAATTGCAGGGCACGGGGATGCTTTCATCATCAACCACGAAGGTATACTCCAGACCCCGTCCCGTTTACATGGCAATGTTCTCGAAAAGATCTCTTTACCCATACCGGAACATGCCCCGAAGACCAGGGTGCTCGAATGGAAGAGCGCCGATGAAGTTTCGCTCATTATCGGTTACAGGTACATTGTAGACACACCTTTTATCCTTATGGTAGTCAAGCAAAAAGAAGAGCTCATGAAGCCCTGGGACACAACCCGGATGGAAGTCATCGGGTTTCTGGCTATCAGCATAATAATTATTTTGCTCGTGATCCTGAGCGGAGCCACTTATTTGGTGAATAGGGTATACCTTTCTGATCAAAGACGCATCATGACCCTTCATGAGGTTGAGTACTCCAACAAGATGGCGTCCATCGGCAGGCTGGCCTCGGGCGTGGCCCATGAGATCAACAATCCCCTTGCCATCATCAACGAAAAGGCAGGACTCATTAAGGATTTGCTCACCTTTAAAAAGGATAGCACCAAGGACCCGAAGCTAATTGGTCTTGTGGACTCGGTTCTTTCTTCGGTGGAGAGATGCGGGAAAATCACCAAGCGCCTTTTAGGTTTTGCGCGGCACATGGACGTCAGCGTTCAGCCCATAAAACTGGATGAAATCATCCGAGATGTGCTCGGCTTTTTGGATAAAGAGGCACAGTACAGATCCATCGCGGTCTCCGTTGAGATTCCCAATGATATTCCACAACTCGAAAGCGACCGGGGCAAGCTGCAACAGATTTTTCTCAATGTGATAAACAACGCCTTCGCAGCTATGAGCGACGGGGGGCATCTGGACATTACTGCAAGGCGCGAGGATAAAGATTTCGTTTCAGCCACAATCACTGACAACGGATGTGGCATCCCCGAGGAAGACCTCGAGCGCGTTTTTGAGCCGTTTTTCTCCACTAAAACCAAAAAAAGTGGCACAGGCCTTGGTCTGTCCATCACATACGGCCTTGTACAAGAAATCGGGGGCATGATAAATGTAAAAAGTGAGGTGGGAAAGGGGACAAGTTTTATTATCACTTTACCACTGAAAATGGAGCAAAAGGAAGGGTCAGAGACATGAAAATATTATTAGTAGACGACGAGGAGGAACTGGTTTCTACACTGGCAGAAAGGCTGTCATTCAGAGGCATTGACGCGGACTGGGTTACCAGTTGTGAGGATGCCCTTAAAAAGATAGAAACTGAGAAATATGACCTCGCGGTGCTGGATGTGAAAATCCCGAGAATCAGCGGGATTGAATTGGGGAGAAGGCTAAAAGAAAAAGATCCTGAAATGCAGTTTATCTTTATGACCGGGCACGGATCAGACGATGAT
>JADFVM010000068.1 GCA_015222555.1 Pseudomonadota bacterium | reverse complement strand
TCATCCCTCGATCCCGCACAGTGGACAAAAACAACGGTTTCAGGTGTCTTCCCATCGGAAGGTCTTTGCATCTCCCCCCCAGTGGGACCGGAAGCGCTTGCCATTCTCTCAAAAGTCAATCCGTCGATAACATCTTTATATTTACCATAGCCATACTCACCAAACTTATCTAACGACATAGTATCATAACCTGTGGCAACGACAATGGCACCCACATCTTCTGTTATTATCTCATCCTTCTGATCAAAGTCGATACAGTTGGGTCCGCAAAACTTTTGACAAACTTTACACTTCCCAGTGTCATAATAAATACAGCTGTCTCTGTCTATGACTGGCACATTGGGCACCGCCTGCGGGAACGGAACAGCGATAGATTTTGTCATCCCGGAATTCATCTCAAAGGGGTTGGGTATCTTCTTTGGGCACTTTTCCTGACATATACCGCAGCCTGTACAATCTTCCTCTATTACACTTTTCGCCTTTTTTCTAATTCTAACCCTGAAGTTACCAATAAAGCCATCAAGCCCTTCTACCTCGGCATAGGTAAGGATCTTGATATTCGGATCAAGTGATGCCTCAACCATTTTAGGCGTCATAATGCATTGTGAACAGTCAAGTGTTGGAAAGGTTTCGGACAACTGTGCCATATGTCCACCCAGAGATGGCTCCTTTTCTACAATGGTCACCTGCGTACCTGAAGCCGCTATGTCAAGCGCCGCCTGTATTCCGGCAATACCTCCCCCGATAACAAGGGCCTTCTTGGTGACAGGCATTTTAATTTTAACCAGTTCCTCATTGCGCCTGACTTTTTCTATCATTTTTTTTGTCAACTCAAGAGATTTTACCGTCCCTTCAGCTTTGTCAGGATGGACCCAGGAGCACTGTTCCCGAATATTCGCCATCTCACATTTAAAGGCATTCAGGCCTGCCGCTTCAGTGGCGTTTCTAAAGGTCTTTTCATGCATGTGCGGGGAACAGGCCGCGATAACAACGCTGTCAAGCTGATGTTCTTCAATAATTTCTTTCAGTTTACCCTGCCCAGGTGAAGAGCACATAAATTTGTAGTCTTCCGTGTAAACGACGCCGGGTTGCTTTTTCATCTCTTCTGCTACCTTCTCAACATCAACGGTAGCGGCTATGTTTGTTCCGCAATGACAGACAAAAACACCTACTCTAGACATAGCTTTCTCCTTACACCAATCCCTTTGCTTGAATAAGGGGTAAAGGGTTTACTCTGTTCTCATCAAGTTTAAAGTCGTTAACATCCATTCCAAGGGCCAGACCAAGAAGTTGAGTAAAATAGACAACTGGAATCTCGGTTGCGTCGCTGTGATGAGCCTTTATACTTTCCTGTTTTTCATCGAGATTAAACTGACAAAGTGGACAGGCGGTAACAAGAATTTCGGCGCCTGCTGCAGCGGCGGCATCCACAACATTGTAAGCACATTCTTCAACATTTTCAGGACTTCTCATCGCACTGTAGGACCCACAACATTCAGACTTGTGGCTAAAATCAACGACTTCACACCCCAAAGTAGAAAGGAAGTCTTCAAAGATTGTAGGTGCATATTGATCGTCAAAACCAACTTCATCCTGAGGCCTTAGCAGAAAACAGCCATAATAGGGCGCAACTTTAAGTCCCTTCAACTCTTTTTTTACTTTTTCCTTAATAACATCATAACCGATGTCATCTCTTAGTACTTCAAGGTAATGATAAACATTAGTATCTGCCGCGTAATCCTTTTCCAGCATAAAGTTGACAGTATCCAGCTTATCCTTTTTTTCCTTGAAGGCATAGTTGGTCCTTCTCAGGACATTAAAACAAACGGAACAAAGAGTTACAACCTTATCTTCATATCCTTCTTTAAGGCATTCTTTTTTTGCATCAATGAGTACATTCGTTGGACCGGCAAGCCCCATGATGTTATCTTGCGTTAGTGGAAAAGATGCGCCGCAACAATTCCAGTCTTCAATTTCCACCATAGTAAATCCGAGCATTTCTGCCGCAGACATTGCAGTTCTTTCAAAAGCCTTGGCAGTCGTTGAAAGGGTACAACCTGGATAGTAGGGTATCTTCATTTTTCCACCTGCCGTATCTTCACCTTTATGGGACATATTTTCTAAACCCGCTGACTATAGCCTGTTGAGGCGCCTTTTTTAGAAAATTGACTGGAAGTGCCTCAATTTCTTCCTGGCGTCTTCCACTCTTGATATCATCCAGTCTCAGTGATTCCATCACCTTGGCAGGATTACAGAATTTAGGGCATCTGCTTCCGCAAACGAGACAACCGACGCAATCCCATCTCGATGTTGCCTTTTTAAGTTCTTCACTTAGCCCCATCTGCATGTAGCGCATAACAAGAGTAGGAGGAAAATCCATTACATCAGCCATAGGACAGCCTGCCGTACATTTGCCACACTGGTAACAGAGACTAAAGTCCTCACCACTCATCTTGGTGATGTTTTCAATAAATTCATCGACTTCTACTTCATGACTATCATGAGCATGCATCTTTAAACCCTCCTGTAGGCTTCCATGCCTTGCTTATAAAGATCATCACCCTTAATGTCATTGGCAACGATAACGGGGAAATCTTCAACTTCCAGCTTAAATATCGCTTCGGGACCGAGGTCCTCATAGGCAACCAATTCTTTACTCTTAATACTCTTTGCAATCAGTGCTGCAGCGCCTCCGACAGCGGCAAAATAGACCGCCTTATGCTTTTTCATCGATTCTACCACTTCCTGAGACCTGGAACCTTTACCGATCATGCCTTTCAGGCCGACTTCAATAAGTCGGGGCGCGTAGGCATCCATCCTGTAGCTCGTCGTTGGACCTGCTGAACCGATCGGTTTTCCAGGCTTTGCTGGAGCCGGTCCCACGTAATAGATGACCTGACCCTCTACATTAAAGGGAAGCTCCTTACCTGCGTCTAATAGCTCAACAAGCCGCTTATGGGCTGCATCCCGACCTGTATAGATAATGCCACTCAAAAAGACCTTTTCTCCCACCTTTAGATTATCGAGATCAGAGTCCTTTAGAGGTGTGGTAAGACGTTTTGCGCCGTTCATTTAAAGGATTACCTCCTTATGTCGGGCTGCATGGCATTGAATATTTACAGCCACCGGCAAAGAAGCGATGTGACAGGGATGACTTTCAACCTGAACGGCCAATGCAGTCACTCTGCCGCCGAACCCCATTGGCCCGATACCCAGATCAGCTACCTTACTTTCAATCTCTTCTTCCAGCTCTGCATTCTCAGGAATGGAACTTCTCTCTCCAAGATGTCTTAAAAGAGCCTTTTTTGCGAGATAAGGCGCTTTTTCAAAGGTTCCGCCAATTCCAACACCCACAATGATCGGGGGGCATGGATTGGGGCCGGCTTTTTTAACTGCCTCTACGACAAAGTTTACGACACCTTCTTTTCCATCTGAGGGTTTAAGCATTGCCATCGTACTCATATTTTCACTGCCTCCCCCTTTGGGGGCGAAAATAATCTTTAATTTATCACCCGGTACAAATTCAACATGAATAACGGCCGGCGTGTTATCCTTTGTATTAACTCTATTTAAGGGATGGGAAACAATTGACTTTCTTAAAAGACCTTCCTCATAACCCTGCCTGACACCTTCGTTAATCGCCTCATAGAGGTCGCCTTCAATGTGAAGATCTTGCCCAAGCTCGATAAAAAAGACAGCAAATCCCGTATCCTGACACATGGCCACTTTTTCTTCACGGGCAATCCTTGCATTTTCAATGAGCTGCTCTAATACGGCCTTTCCTGCAGGAGACTCTTCCTTCTCAAGCCCCTCATTCAAGGCCTTAAGAACATCCTCACCAAGATAGTAATTGGCCGACATACAAAGCGCTTTTACTTTTGGAACGATCATTGAGGCATCAAGTGTTCTCATCTAATATCCAGCTTCTCCACATTCTTTTTCACATCATCAAGAGAATGATTGAGCGCTACCTTTTCCGCATCCGTGAGGTTAATTTCTATCACCTTTTCCACACCCTTCTCGCCAAGAAGAACCGGAACGCCCATATAGTAACCATCAATGCCATATTCGCCTTCAAGATAGGCAGCACAAGGCAGAACTCTTTTTTTATCTTTTAGGATCGCCTCCGCCATTTCTACAGCTGACGCAGAAGGCGCATAATAGGCACTGCCTGTTTTCAAAAGGCCTACAATTTCCCCACCTCCTTTTCGGGTCCTTTCGTTGATCGCCTCTATTCTGTCTTCCGACATAAGCTCTGTAATCGGAATCCCTGCCACAGCAGAGTACCTTGGCAAAGGGACCATAGTATCACCGTGACCACCAAGGACAAAAGCTGTCACATCTTCAACAGAGACTCCGAGTTCCATTGCGATGAATGTCCGCATTCTTGCAGAATCTAACACACCGGCCATACCAATGACCCTGTTCTTGGGGAATCCACTTATCTTTTTTGCTTCATAGACCATGGCATCCAAGGGATTTGTAACCATAATAATGATACAATGGGGAGAGTATTTAACAATCTGCTCTGTGACACTCTTTATAATATCTGCGTTTATCTTTAACAGGTCATCGCGGCTCATCCCGGGCTTTCTGGCAAGTCCCGCGGTAATAATTACAATGTCCGAATCAGCCGTTTCTTCATAACTGTTTGTACCTATTATTTTTGAGTCAAAGCCCTCCACAGGTGCCGCCTCAGCAAGATCAAGACCTTTCCCCTGAGGAATACCCTCAACAACATCAACAAGGACAATATCACCCAGCTCTTTAGAAGCGGCCCAAAGAGCGGCATGGGCACCAACATGTCCCGCACCTACGATGGTTATCTTTTTTCTACCCATTTAAACCTCCCAAGACAATGTCATGTCTAAATTTAAGCTGGAATATTAAATAAATACAAATTTTTAAAGGATTTTTT
>JADFVM010000383.1 GCA_015222555.1 Pseudomonadota bacterium | reverse complement strand
GCTGTAGTGGATGATGAAGAATAAAGAAATCACCTGTAGATACAAATAAAAAAAGGCCGGGATCAAGGAATGGCTCAGTAGATGAGCCCTTACTTCCCGGCTTTTTTTTGACTGAAAGCGCTTGATAACCCGATTATCTGTTGATTTAAATGGCTTTTTTTGACGCCCCTCCCCATTTATACTCACAGAGCACGAGTGTCCGTGGGTGCTCTTCGGCAAAGGGAGGATAACATCCCCACTTCTTATCAGGGGTGGGGCAGGGTGGCGTTAAACTGAAATTATGGGAATGGACTGGATCGCTACAAAAATGAACCCTTTACCGGACAAACTTATCTAAATTCATATTTTGAAATTATGAAGGGAAATATCGAGAATTAAATGGAGTATTCAGAACAGGAGCAGGTGGTGGAAGGTAAAGCACAGGCCGTTGATTTGCAGGATGATTACTGGCATGTCAATGCCGGTGATGAAAAGGTCCATGCCAGCAGAATCAAAGGGCGTTTTCGTACCTACAAATGGCTGACGGCATCACTATGGCTCTTCTATTTCTTCGGTCCTTATGTGAGGTGGGACGGCCATCAGGCTGTGCTCTTTGATATTGTAAATCGAAAATTTCATATCTTTTCCATTACCCTCTGGCCGCAGGATGTGTGGATGCTTTCGCTGGCCCTCATATTTCTTGCCCTCACCCTTTTTGTGACTACCGCCATTGCAGGAAGAATTTTTTGCGGCTACTTCTGCTTTCAGACGGTTTGGACTGACGTCTTTACCTTTATCGAAGATAAGCTGGAAGGGCCGCCCTCCAAGAGGCGGAAGCTCGATGCCGCGCCCTGGACGGGCCGCAAGATCCTTATCAAGATCGTCAAACATACCCTCTGGATTGTCATCGCCGTTCTTACAGGCGTCACCTTTGGCGCCTATTTTGCCGATGCCCATTGGCTCTGGGTGCAGTATCTCACTCTGAAGGCGCCTCTCGTTGCATGGCTCACCCTTCTCTTCTTTGTCGTCTGTACCTATGTCTTTGCCGGCTTTATGCGCGAGCAGGTCTGTTTCTGGCTCTGTCCCTATGCCAGGATCCAGGGGGTTATGTATGATCCGGAAACGATTCTCCCAACCTATGATAAAAAAAGGGCTGAGCCCCGTTCACGCCTCAAGAAGGGGCAAAAGAGCGAAGATTTCGGTGACTGCGTCGATTGCAACCTCTGTGTTGCCGTTTGCCCCACTGGCATCGATCTCCGCCATGGGCAGCAGGAAGGCTGCATTACCTGCGGGCTATGCATCGATGCCTGCGATTCCATCATGGATAAAGTCAATCGTCCAAAGGGGCTGATCAGATACGCTTCCCTCGATGAAATGGAAGGCAAGCCCAAGGTCAAGCTCTTTACCAGGCCGCGAGTTATTATTTATGTAAGTGTTCTCTTTGTTGCGTTTACCGGTATCCTTTATGGACTCATGAATCTGGGCGCCATGAGTGTCAGTGTCCTGCACGAACGCCAGCCTCTTTTTGTACGCCTCAGTGACGGCTCCATTCAGAACAAATATATTATAAAGGTGGTTAATAAAGCGGAAAGAAAATTGAATGTCAGTATCGATGTGGAAGGCCTTGAAGGAATGGAGATGGCCGGGAAAAAGTCACTCACCTCCATTCCAAAGGGTAAGGTGCTTCCCATTACAGTGTTCCTGAAAGTCCCGCTTTCAACGTTGACGAAATCGATAAATTCGATTTTTTTCAAAGTCAGTGACAGTGAAGACCCCAATATCAGTAGTAAATACAAAAGTATGTTTATGGGGCCGAAAATTGATTAGCATAATCTTGTCCGGAGGAGAGTAGCATGCATACCAATGAAGATGTGATGAACGAAAAAAAATGGCAGGCGCAGAATTCAGCCTTTAAAAGTCCCTGGGTTCTCGGCTGGATCGGGATGATTGTCGTCGTCCTGACCGTCAATATTGCATTTGTCATCATTTCCATTAAGACGGCACCTGATCTGACCGTTCAGGATTATTACAAGCGCGGTAAAAACTATGATGATACACTAAAAAGATGGGCCCATGAGGCGTCATTGGGATGGCAGGGGGAGATTGTGAAGCCCGCCATCAATGAAGTGAACCGGCCTGCTGAATTCCGTTTCCGACTCGCCGGCGCCGACGGCGCGCCTTTAAATGCAGACAAGGTTGAGTTTTTTGCCTATCGTCCCTCCGATGCCGGCGCTGATTTTTCAGTTGTCATGACGCGCGTTGAAGCCGGTCTCTATGCCGGTAAAATCACTTTTTCACTGCCAGGCACTTGGGACGTCATTGTCAGCGCAGAGCGCGACGGTAACCGCTTTCAGACGCCTGTCCGACTCTTTATTGAAAAAGGACTTAGCAAATAATAGATTTGCCGCCAAGAAGAAAAAATATGATCTCGCAAAGGCGCAAAGTACGCAAAGAAAGACAACTTTTATTTTTTAATGTTTTAAACCTTTGCGCGCTTTGCGCCTTTGCGAGAAATAAATCCCGGTTTTTTATCTTAAGATGAGCGACTGCTTCCACTGTTCCCTCCCCATTCCGGAAAAATCAGACTTTTCTGCCGAAATCGAAGACACGGTATGGCAATTTTGCTGTAATGGGTGCCGCTCTGTCTGTCAATCCATCTTTGAGGCCGGTCTTCAGGGATTCTACCAGCGGACAGAGGAGGGCAAGGCACTTTCTCCTCCGCCGGAGCTTCCGAAGGACATCGAGATCTATGACATCGATGAGGTTGCCTCCGAGTTTATTAGAACGGAAGGAGAGGTGGGTGAAATCAACCTCCTCATCGAAGGGATCCATTGCGCCGCCTGTGTCTGGCTCATTGAACGAACGCTGACCAGACTGCCGGAGGTGCAGCGTGCCAGTGTTAATCTCACAACGCGTCGCCTCAAGGTTCGCTGGGACAATGATCAACTTCCGCTTTCCATGCTCATAAAGCGCCTGTCGGAGATCGGCTATTCGGCCGTTCCCTATAATGCCGAAAGGGCAGGGGGGGCAATGAACCGGCTCAAGCGGCGTTATCTCTTCAGAATGGCCTTTGCCGGCTTTACCATGATGAACCTGCTCTGGATTTCCGTTGCCCTTTACAGCGGTGCCGATGAAGGCGAATACAGAGGGTTTTTCCACTGGCTTGGCCTTGCCCTGGCCACTCCTACACTTTTCTATTCCGGCTCTCCTTTTTTCAGCGGCGCATGGAAGAGTATTAGAAAGCTCCATCTCAACATGGATGTTCCCATCGCAATCGGCGCTGCCGCGACCTTTTTATCTTCAGCCTATGTTACGGTGAGTGCAGAGGTCGTGGGTGAAGTCTATTTTGATACGGTGGTTACCTTCCTCTTTGTCATCCTCATCGGCCGCTATCTGGAGATGACATCACGAGACAAGGCCTCGTCGGCCACCCACCGTTTAATGGAGCTGCAACCCAAGGTGGCCACTCTCTACAGGGACGGCAGGGAAGAAACCGTTCCCGTCAGGGGGATCAGGTTGGGTGATCTGGTCATTATCAAGCCGGGAGACAAGATCCCTGTCGATGGAATGATCAAAGAAGGGCGAAGTTCTGTGGATGAGTCCATGCTGACAGGAGAATCACTGCCGGTGAGCCGTGGCGTGGGTGATCGGGTAGCTGCCGGAACCATCAATGCGGGTGGCGCTCTCATTGTGGAGGTGGACAGGACCGGTGAAAATACAACCATTGCCAAAATCATCAGCCTTGTCGAGGAAGCCCAGATGTCGAAGCCGCCCGTTCAGCGGCTGGCGGATCGAGTTGTTCCCTGGTTTGTGGCTTTGACGCTACTCCTCAGCGCGGTGACCTTCTTCTGGTGGCTGGGGCATGGCTTTGACAGGGCGCTCATGGCGGCAATATCGGTCCTCATCATTACCTGTCCCTGTGCACTCGGTCTGGCAACACCTATGGCCATTGCCGTGGCCTCGGGCCTGGGAGCACGTCATGGTCTTCTCATCAAGGATGGCAAGGCGCTGGAACTGCTTGCCCGCACGGGACATGTTGTTTTTGACAAGACGGGCACCGTCACTGAAGGGCGAATGACGGTCAGTGAGATTCAAACCATTCCCTCTTTGACACAAAAGGAACTCCTTAATATTGCGGCTGCTGTTGAGCGTGGTTCGGAACATGCCATAGCCCGTGCCATTGTCAATGCCGCCCGCGACATGGAAATCGATCCTTATGAGGCCGCCGTCAATGACTTTGAAAGCAAAGCCGGGCAGGGCGTAAAGGCTGTTGTTGAGGGGAAAGAGGT
>JADFVM010000382.1 GCA_015222555.1 Pseudomonadota bacterium | reverse complement strand
GTGGCCTTTGATGAATCAGGTAATGCGACAAAAGCGGTGGAAGGCTTTGCCAGAGGGCAGGGCGTTGAAATAGATGCTCTGGAGGTAAGAGAAACACCAAAGGGGGAATATGTCTATGCCGTCAAGACAGAAAAAGGTGTTGATGCATCCGAACTTCTTCCTCCACTCCTTGAAACCCTTGTCTCATCCATTCATTTTAAAAAATCAATGCGATGGAAGGACCTTGATGTAACATTTGTGAGGCCGATCCACTGGATGGTGGCTTTATTTGGAGGCGATGTTATAGATTTCAGGTTTGGCGACATACAAAGTTCCAGATTCAGCCGGGGCCATCGATTCCTCTCGCCGGGTGAGTTTGAAGTGAAATCCTTTGATGATTACCGTTTAAAATGTGAAAAGGCACATGTTGTCATTGACCCTCTTTCGAGGAAATCCATTATAAAAACAGGTATACTTGAAGCAGCAAAAAAAGCGGGCGGTCGTCTGATTGAAGATGAATCTCTTCTGGCAGAAGTTTCAAACCTCGTTGAATACCCTGTCGTATTACTCGGACATTTTGATGAAGAATTCCTGTCCCTTCCGAAAGAGGTCATCGTTAATGCCATGCGGGAGCATCAGAGATATTTTTCCCTTGAAGACGAGAAGGGTAAGCTGCTTCCCTGTTTCATCACCGTCAGCAACACGAGAGCAAGAGCTATGAACGTTGTAAAAGAAGGGAATGAACGCGTACTCAGGGCTCGCCTTTCCGATGCTGCCTTCTATTACGATGAAGATCTGAAGAAACCGCTTGATGAAATGGTGGCATCTCTGAAAAATGTCGTATTCCAGGCAAAGCTGGGAAGCTCTTATGAAAAAGTCAATCGTTTTACAGCGCTGGCAGAGTCTCTTTCTTCAGACATTGCGCCTCAACTAAAAGATGCTGTTAAGAGAGCGGCCTACTTATGTAAAGGGGATCTTGTATCCGGGGTCGTCGGTGAATTTGCCAAGTTACAGGGTGTTATGGGCCGGGATTATGCCATTAAGGGTGGTGAAGATAAATTGGTTGCTGAAGCGATTTATGAGCACTATCTTCCGAGAAGTGCAGATGATATACTTCCTGTAACAGATGTCGGTGCCATTGTATCCATTGCCGATAAAGTGGATACCATCTGCGGATGCTTCGGTGTCGGGTTGAAGCCGACAGGTGCGTCTGATCCTTATGCCCTCAGAAGACAAACTCTTGGCATCATTAATATCATTGTTGATAAAAAATATAAAGTTTCTTTGGGAACACTTGTTGACCAGAGCTTAACCTTGTTAGGAGATAAGCTGCTGAAAAAGTCGGAAGACGCAAGAAGCGAGGTTCTGGAATTTTTCAGGTCGAGACTGATGGGTTTTCTAACCTCGAAGGCTTATCCTCACGATGTGGTTGATGCGGTATTGGCGAGAGGCTTTGATGATATTCTTGATACTGTGGAGGTGGTCAAGGCGCTTTCACACCTGAAGGGGCTTTCTGACTTTGAACCTCTGGCAGTTGCATTTAAACGAGCCGTCAATATTACAAAGGAATATGAACAAAAAGAGGTGAATCCCTCTCTTTTTGAAGGTGATGCGGAAAAGGCATTGCACAGTGCATATCACTCTACGAATGAAGATGTATCAGCTCTGGCGGGGAAAGGTAAATATCAGGAGGCCCTTTTAAAGGCGGCTGGAATAAGACCCTTTGTTGACAGGTTTTTTGATGGTATACTTGTTATGGTTGATGATGAAAGGGTTAGAAACAACAGGCTCTCACTCCTAAAAGAAGTTTCAACTCTTTTTACAAGATTTGCTGACTTTTCAAAAATTGTAACGGATAACAAATAGTTTGTCGCGAGGAGGTTTATAGAATGACTCAACAAATGGCAAAATCGAAGGCGAATAAAAATGTTTATTTCTTCGGAGATGGCAAAGGGGACGGGACTGCCGAAATGAAAAATCTGCTGGGGGGTAAAGGGGCAAATCTTGCAGAGATGACAAATATTGGAATTCCAGTGCCCGCAGGCTTTACAATCAGCACAGAGGTATGCACTCATTATTATGAAAATGGAAAGACCTATCCCGAAGGATTAAAAGATGAAGTCGCCAAAAACATGGCTGCCACAGAAAAGGCGATGGATGCAAAGTTCGGAGATAAAGACAACCCTCTCCTCGTTTCTGTTCGTTCCGGTGCCAGAGTCTCCATGCCAGGCATGATGGATACAGTCCTTAATCTCGGCCTTAATGACGTCACCGTTCAGGGGCTCATCAAAGAGTCACAAAATGAGCGCTTTGGATACGATTCCTATCGTCGCTTCATTCAAATGTACAGTAATGTTGTCATGGGGATGAGCGGTGATATTCTAGAGGAAATTCTTGAAGAGAAGAAAGAAGAAAGGGCTGTGGAAAAAGACACCGACCTGTCTGCTGACGACCTGAAAGAGCTGGTCAGCGCCTTCAAAGCTAAAATAAAAGAGGTTGTAGGCAAGCCTTTCCCCGATGATCCGCATGAGCAACTCTGGGGCGCAATCAGTGCGGTCTTTGACTCCTGGGAGGTCCCCAGGGCCATTACCTACAGAAAGCTGAACAATATTTCTGATCACTGGGGAACAGCCGTAAGCGTATGCTCAATGGTCTATGGCAATATGGGTGACGATTCTGCCACCGGTGTTGCCTTTACCCGAGATCCCTCAACGGGAGAAAAGGTATTCTTTGGCGAATTTCTCGTTAATGCCCAGGGTGAAGATGTTGTGGCCGGAATCAGGACACCTCAGCCGATCAATAAAGCGGCCAAAAATGAAGCTGGGCTGCCCACCATGGAAGAGGTGATGCCAAAGGCCTACGCGGAACTGGTCACTGTTTATGAAAAGCTGGAAAAGCATTACAGGGATATGCAGGACATAGAATTTACTGTCCAAAAGGGTAAACTCTGGATGCTTCAAACAAGAAATGGTAAACGTACGGCCGCATCGGCTGTAAAGATTGCCGTCGATATGGTTAATGAGGGACTCATTGATAAAAAAGAGGCTATCATACGAGTAGATCCGGCCCAGCTGGACCAACTGCTTCATCCCATGCTTGACCCGAAGGCTAAAAAGAATGTTTTAACAAAGGGACTCCCGGCATCGCCCGGCGCGGCCTACGGCGAAGTGGTCTTCTCTGCAGACGATGCAGAGATGGCGGCAAAGCTCGGCCTCAAGGTAATACTTGTCAGGCAGGAGACCTCTCCCGAGGATATTCACGGCATGCATGCCGCCCAGGGAATCCTCACGGCAACGGGCGGAATGACGTCGCATGCCGCAGTTGTGGCCAGAGGGATGGGTCGCTGCTGTGTAGCAGGTGCGGGGGAAATACGCATCGACTACAAGATGGAACAATTTATCGTCCACAGAACGGTGGTCAAAAAGGGTGATATCATCACACTCGATGGTAGCACCGGCGAGGTAATACTCGACGAGGTGCCGACCATCGATCCGGAGCTTTCCGCCGATTTCGAAATACTGATGGATTGGGTGGATAAAACAAGGCGTCTCAAGGTGAGGGCCAATGCCGATACGCCGGCTGACGCCAGGCAGGCGAGGGCTTTCGGCGCCGAGGGTATCGGGCTCTGCAGGACGGAGCATATGTTCTTTGAGGCTGACAGGATCATGGCTGTGCGCTCGATGATCCTCTCGGATACAAAAGAGGAAAGGAAAAAATTCCTCAATAAAATAGAGCCCATGCAAAAAACGGATTTCAAGGGAATCTTCAGGGAGATGAAAGGGCTCCCCGTCACCATAAGGCTTCTCGACCCGCCGCTTCACGAGTTCCTTCCCCACACAAAGAGGGATCTGCAGGAGATAGCCGTCGATATGGGGGTATCCATTGACGATCTGAAACACAAGACGGAAAGCCTGAAGGAGATGAACCCTATGCTCGGCCACAGGGGGTGCAGACTCGGTGTCACCTATCCGGAGATATACGAGATGCAGGTCAAGGCGATCATTGAAGCTGCCTGCGAACTTGT
>JADFVM010000007.1 GCA_015222555.1 Pseudomonadota bacterium | reverse complement strand
TGCCCTTTTGCGCAATCTCTGTGTCAATCATCGGCTTTGCTTGTGCGGCGTACAGCAGTACGCCTCCGCTCAAACCCTTGATTTCCTTGACCTTGCAAAAAATGACTTCTTTCCAAATTGAAAACTTCACAAGTGTCCATATCAGTTTCCGGATGGACACTATCTAACGATAACTCATCGTGCTGAACCAGGTTTTCTATTTCCCACCCCGCCCTTTATAATGATGAAAAAGAGTATATAAGGATCGACTTTTAGTCTGACGCCACAAATAAAACATTTTCAGTCTAAAGTCGACAAAACTTTGTCTCCCCTTATGCAGAGATAAAACCACCCTCTTTCAGGCAGCTTTCATAGCACCCATTAATCAACAGCAAGAATCAATCACCCCGCCGCAAGCAGCGGGGTATGAACGCGGAGATAACCTTCTTAATATATCGCGGCAAGCCGCGGGGAATGCACCCGCTAGGGATTCAATTTTTAGTTGTTTGAAGAGAGGAATTAAGGATCAATAATGTAGAAAAAAATATACACCCTTGAAATTTTTTCACCTTAGCCCACCCATTAAAACTTCTTGCATTAAAAAATCATTGAAATTTTTTTGTCTCATTGACAGATAAATTGGCAATAATTTCCAATGGTTATAAAATTGATTCACCCATTCACATCAGGTGGCATATATATTGTATGCTTTAAACAGTAAACAACAACTAAAGTTTATGGCATTGGAACCGATACGATTCTTAAGCAACTAAAACAGGGGAAACACACCAACAGAAGGGAGGTGCCTCATGGAACTTAAAACAAATGTAACAATCAGATACTGTCAGGCAATTGACAGGTTTATTAAGGTCAGGGTCTTCTCCGACCGTGAAATTGAGCACCTCTTCAAAAGCACCAAGCTAACAGGCAAGCGTTCATACCAACAGCTCGTCATCAACACATCCGTTGTTAATTATAATGATAACATCCTGAAGGACATCCTTCTCTCAAACCAATTGCAGGGAAAAGATGTTCAGTGGCTGGAAGAAGAATTGTATCAGCTATGCATAAAGATCAATCCATCTCTTGATATCAACAGGATCTCCATCACCATAGAAGAACCCGCCAGCCCGGAAAACCTGTTTCTATTAGAAGGCGAGACGGAAAAGGATTCACATCACGTAATTACAAGTCTGGAGAGGAACTTGAATAAAGGGGTTGTAGGACAAAGTGATGCTATCGCCAAGGTTGTTCATGCACTCAAAAGAGCTTATACCGGGATCAAGTCACCAGACAGACCTGTAGGGACATTTCTTTTTGCCGGCCAGACCGGTGTGGGCAAAACAGAGCTTGCCAAAAATCTTTCCCAATTATTATATGGTGATTGCAAGAAGATAGTGAGAATTGACTGTTCCGAGTATGCATTGCCTCACGAATACTCAAAGCTGATTGGAGCTCCTCCAGGCTATGTTGGCTATGATGACGGTGGCGTTTTAAGCGAGCCCTTGCTCAAGAATCCCGAGTCTGTTGTCCTCTTTGACGAAATTGAAAAAGCCCACAGTAAAGTTCATAACCTTCTCCTTCAAATTATGGATGAAGGGTTTGCAACAGACAACAAGGGCAAGAGAATTTCCTTCAACAAGAGCATCATTATAATGACAAGCAACGTCGGTGCAGGAGAAATAGCCCAGGTGGAAGGCGCCATCGGCTTCGGAAACAGGAAAGCAGAAGTGGATCACGGCTTCAAGGCGAAACAGACTACAAACGCTCTTGAAAGGATTTTTGCGCCTGAATTCATCAACCGGATCGACGATGTGATCGTGTTCAGAGCCCTTGAACATGAAGATAACGTAAAAATTGTAGAGATGATTCTCGGTCAGGTAGAAAGCAGAATTGAAGCCCTGGGCAAGACGCTTACCTTCCCAAGAGGCATTAAACAATATCTGGCAAAGAAAATTGACAACTCCAAATTTGGCGCCAGACCCTTGAAGAGAATTATAAGCAAATATATTGAAACGCCCCTCAGCGACTGCCTTCTCAACTGCAGTTTTAAAGAGGCAGAGGGGATTAAGATATCTCTCAAAAAGGGGAAAGTTACTTTTCATCCTCTTTCATGTGAATCCTCGACCTCATCTTGAAAAAGATGAGACCGTAAACCCTCCTTTTTGCCGCATCCGATAGGGTGCGGCTTTTTTTTGCGTCCATTGCCCTTCTAAATTATCTAATGTCGGACAATACTATTAAGAGGCCTTCAGACAATAATGGTGTGATATTTATCCATTTTTGACAACTTGCCTCATACAAAACAAGCCTTTCTAAGTCCCGAAAAATAAACACAAGGGACTATGCTTTCGTAGACACAAATATCTAGGGCACCTCTATTTTGCTTTTTTAATTTCTTCCCCAAAAAAAAATCTATATAAATTAACCCCTTAGTAAACCCTTCATTTTTTCCCTTGACACTACCATATATGGTGGTATGATCTTGCTCATCTACAACATAATGGATAAGCGTGATTAACGCAAAGTACTGAAAAAACAACTAAAATTTTCAAGGAGGTGACCATGGGGTCGGTAAGCACAGTTTCCCAGGTTGAGGAAGGGAATGAGATGAAACTTGAGAAGGAAGAAAAAAAAGGACTGCCACTTACAGACAATGCCATCAAGGTGCTTGAAAGAAGATACCTGAAAAAGGATGCCAATGCCAGACCCACTGAAAGCCCTGAAGATATGTTCAGACGAGTTGCTCGAACTATTGCAGAGGCTGACATCAAACATAATCCCGAAGCCGACATACAAGGGCTGACAGATGAGTTTTACACCATGATGACTAACCTGGAGTTCCTGCCAAACTCACCTACCCTGATGAATGCCGGTAGAGAACTGGGACAGCTGTCTGCCTGTTTTGTTCTGCCCATCGAAGACTCCATGGACTCTATCTTCGAATCCCTTAAAGATACCGCCCTCATTCACAAAAGTGGCGGAGGAACAGGATTTGACTTTTCCGACCTTCGTGCAAAAAATTCTATGGTTGCCTCCACTAAGGGGGTCAGCTCGGGACCTGTTTCATTTATGAAGGTGTTTGATGCAGCCACTGAAGCGATCAAACAAGGAGGCACACGCAGAGGCGCCAACATGGGCATCTTAAGAGTAGACCATCCCGATATTATGGAATTCATCACATGTAAGGAAGACCATGTGACGTTGACCAATTTCAACATCTCCGTGGCACTTACCGATGAATTTATGGTGGCAGCAGAAAAAGACACCTACTATGACCTCATGGACCCCCATTCAGGAAACAAGGTTAACCGGTTAAAGGCGAAAGAGGTCTTCGACAAGATAGTGAAACTGGCGTGGACGAACGGCGACCCCGGTCTCATCTTCATTGACAGAATAAACGCAAGCAACCCCACGCCTCAAATCGGGCCCCTGGCCTCAACCAACCCATGCGGCGAACAGCCCCTTCTACCCTATGAATCATGCAATCTCGGCTCAATTAACCTTTCACGCATGGTAGAAGACGGACAGATCAATTTTGAAAAACTTGGACAGACGGTGAAAAAAGGCGTCCACTTTCTGGATAACGTCATAGAAGCCAACAGGTATCCCATCGACAAGATCGCAAAGATGACACGGGCCAACAGAAAAATCGGTCTCGGTGTTATGGGTTTCGCCGATATGCTGATCCTGTTGGGCATCCCCTATAATTCCGAAGAAGGGGTAGCCACAGGTGCAAAAGTGATGGCCTTTATCGATGAAAAATCGAAAGAGGCCTCCTATGAGTTGGCTGAAGAAAGAGGCGCCTTCCCAAACTTCAAGGGCAGCACCTTCGATAAAGGGAAAAGCAGTGTCAAATTCAGGAATGCAACAACGACTACCATTGCGCCGACGGGAACGATCTCCATCATAGCCAGCTGTTCCAGCGGTGTGGAGCCGCTTTTTGCCATCTCCTACGTAAGAAACGTCATGGACAACGATAAGTTGCCCGAGGTTAACCCCCTCTTTGAAGAGACGGCCAAAAGAGAAGGATTTTATTCCATAGAACTGATGAAAGAAATTGCCGAAAAAGGAAGCGTTCAACACGTGGCAGGCGTGCCGGAGCATATTAAGAAGGCCTTTGTGACGGCTCACGACATCAGTCCGGAATGGCACATCAAAATGCAGGCGGCATTCCAGAAAAGCACAGACAATGCCGTATCCAAAACAATTAACTTCCATAGTGACGCCACCATAGCCCATGTGGAAAGTGCCTATATGCTGGCCTACACCAATGGCTGTAAAGGGATTACCATCTACCGTGACGGCAGTCGTGACATGCAGGTCCTTTCCGTCAATACGGAGGCGAAGAAGGTTGAAAAGCACAAGGTCCATCTCCATCCCGATGAGAATGTTGCCCCCAGGCAAAGGCCCGCTGTGACTATCGGACGGACTGAAAAGGTGGTTACAGGCTGCGGGAATCTCTATGTCACTGTCAACGAAGATGAGGAAGGCCTCTGCGAAATGTTTACCCGAATGGGTAAATCCGGTGGCTGCATCAACTCCTATTCGGAAGCGTTGGGAAGGCTGGTTTCACTGTCACTGAGGGCCGGTGTGAAAACCACCTCCATTGCCGAGCAGATGAGAGGCGTCAGGTGCCCCATTCCTTCAGGCATCGGTAAAAATGCAGTACTCTCCTGTCCCGATGCTGTCGGTCAGGTACTGGGAAAATATATTAAAAACGGAAATGGAAATGGAAATGGAAAAGGGAAGACGCTGGAAAATTCATCATCAACATCTTCTGAGAACCTGCCATTCATGGCTATGGAGAGTGCATCACAAACGGCAGGAGCATCGGTGGAGATCGATTATGTGGACTCCATCGAAATGGGCGTCTGTCCTGAATGTCCCGAATGCGGCCATATGGTTGAGTTTGTGGAAGGTTGCCTCACTTGCAGAGGATGCGGTTACTCAAAGTGCTAAGAAAACAATCTTTTTTATAAGGAGAGATTATCCATGGCAGCAAAAAAAGCACCCAACTTTCGCAATGCCTCGGAATGGATGGAATTTTACGAGTCGCTTTTTGAAGAAGAAGAACCTGTCAAATCTGACCCTTTACCCTTAAACGGTGAAGAGGGTCTAACAGATGAAGAGTTTTTGACATACAAGAAATTTAATATCTGACAAGAGAAGAGAGCATGTCTATAAAATCTGACAAATGGATCCGCCGCATGGCCGAAAGTCATGGAATGATCGAGCCCTTTGAGGCGGGCCAGGTAAAAGAGGTTGATGGGAAACAGGTTGTCAGCTACGGCACTTCCAGCTACGGTTATGACATCCGCTGCGCCGATGAGTTCAAGATTTTCACTAATATCAACAGCGCCATTGTTGATCCGAAGAATTTCTGTCCCACTTCCCTCGTCGACTTCAAAGGTGATGTCTGCATCATACCACCCAACAGTTTCGCCCTGGCACGGACTGTGGAGTATTTCAGAATTCCGCGCCAGGTGCTCACCATCTGCCTGGGGAAATCAACCTATGCCAGATGCGGCATCATCGTTAATGTAACACCCTTCGAGCCGGAGTGGGAGGGGCATGTGACGCTGGAATTTTCAAACACCACTCCCCTGCCCGCTAAAATTTATGCAAATGAAGGGGTTGCCCAGGTGCTCTTTTTTGAGTCTGACGAAGAATGTGAGGTTTCCTACAAGGATCGTGGAGGTAAGTACCAGAAGCAGACAGGGGTTACCCTCCCTAAAACTTAAGGGTATCTCTATTAATTCTGGACGAGTAGCTAAGTGAATTAAAAAAATCGAATTCAAGGCAAAAATTGCAGCGAATAGTATGCCTATTTGCAAAATTTTTAACGCAGAAGTTGGCTTTTTTAAACGCTTAGATGCCATCCATGAATTATTAGAGGTGCCCTTCATAATATCCCATCTTTTATAAAGAGGTGTCCTGGGGGGATGGTATAAACAGGTGAGTAGTTGAGTACGCAAAATTCTCAGAAAGTCATGATTTTAAACAAAGGGACAGGGCCCCTCACGGGCGGTTGTCCCTTTTTTATTGTTTTTATTACTATTGGAGTGTGATTTTTAGTAGGGGAAAATAGGGAGGGAGATAACATGGAAGGCGCTTTAGACGTTAAGCACAAAGGGCAATTAGACCAGAGAAACTACAAGAGAAAGGCACTCGATAATTGCCACATGACCTATAAGGTTAAGGGCGACAATGAGAACAGAAAAGGGATTGTAAAAAATCTCAGTGATGAGGGGCTTCTTGTCATGTCTGAAAACCGCTTTCACGAAGGGGACAAACTCACACTTATCGTAGAGCCGAAGAACACCCTGGTGGCACCGCTGGAAGCCCAGGTCGAAGTGATCTGGGTGGAAGAACTGGATTCTGATTGTTATCGAGCCGGTGTGAGTATTAAAGAGACGGATTGAAGGATTAAGGATTGAAGGATTAAGGATTAGGGATTAAGGAGGT
>JADFVM010000067.1 GCA_015222555.1 Pseudomonadota bacterium | reverse complement strand
CGCAGGGGACGAGGCGTGATTATTGACTATCTTATTCCGGCAATGAAAAAAGCAGGAGTTTATGAAGAGTATATTGATTTAGCGGGTCTTATTAATGAATATAACGATGCTCTCACCAGAAGCAGCGAACTGGCTAAACAGAAGTTCAAAAGAATTAAGACCATGGTGAAAAAACTCGGGCTGGACAAAGACCTTCTTCTGAAAGAAGTAAATGAAGAAGCTGTAGAGGAGATTGAGCACTATCTATTGGATTTGGGGGAGGCTAATGTGCCTTACGGCATGCATACTTTTGGTGTCTCCCCGGAAGGGGACGCGTTGAAAGAGTTCAGCCAGTTGATTAAGGAGAGGAATGAGGATCTTGCTTTGGAGGAAATCAAGAAAAAATTGGGTATGTGTTACTTAGAGATAGACTACCTTATTGCTGGTTTAGAGGGTAAGTATATTCCTTCAGGTGAAGGAAACGACCCTTTGAGAAATCCTGAAGCCATTCCTACAGGAAAAAACTTTTATGGTTTTGATGCGGCAAAAGTTCCTTCAAAAGACGCTTATGCCCTGGGGAAAAAACAGGCTGAAGAGATGGTGGAAAAATATCTTAAAGAAAAAGGAGGATATCCGGACAAAATCGGACTAATCCTTTGGAGTATAGAACTTCAGCGTAATGAAGGAGCTCAGGTAGGAACAGCACTTTATCTTATGGGAATGAAGCCTGTCTGGGATGAGAATAATAAGGTAACCGGGGTTGAGCCCATTCCAGGTAAAATACTTGGTCGGCCAAGGATAGATGTTCATTTGCAGTCTTCAGGACTTTTTAGAGACAATTTTCCCAATCTTATTCTGCTTTTAGATGAAGCAGTACGTAAGGCAGGTCAATTAAAGGATGTGGAGAATTTTATTGCCAAACATAACCAGAAGATAAAAGAGTATCTTTTAAATAAGGGATATGGTGAAGAAGAGGCAGAGAACTTAAGCAAGATAAGAGTTTTTTCTGCTAAGCCGGGCAGTTATGGGACGAAAGTGGAGGATATTATTCCAGATAGTGGCCTCTGGGAAAGCGATGAAGAGATTGCGGATGTCTTTATAAATTTTGTTTCCTTTGGATATGGTAAAGGCGTATGGGGAAAGCCGCTTAAATCCATCTATAAAAAGAATTTGGAGGATGTAAAGATTACCATGCTCACCAGGTCGAGTAATCTCTTTGGGGTCCTGGACGTTGATGGTGTCTATGGATCTTTGGGCGCTCTTTCTTTAGCTGTAAAGAAGGTGCGGGGAGAATATCCCGATGTTTTACTTTCCATTCAGGGCAATCCTGACGCCGCTTATATTGAAGATATTGAGAGGACTATTGGGGAAGAACTGCGCGCCCGTTATTTAAATCCTAAATGGATTGAGGGAATGAAAAGAGAGAATTATGCCGGGGCATGGCAGATGAATAAATTTGTGGAATATCTGTGGGGACATCAGGTAACCATTCCCTTTGCTATTGATGAAACCAAATGGGAACAGGTTTATGAGGTGTATGTTCAGGATAAATATGACCTTGATTTGAAGGAATTCTTCAATAAAAACAATCCTTGGGCAATGCAGTCAATCAGTGCCCGGATGCTTGAGGCTGTTCGTAAAAAATATTGGGACGCCCCTGAGGAGATAAGAAAGAACCTGGCTAAAGAATACGCCATCGTTGTTATTGAAAACGGAATTGCCTGTTGTGACCATATTTGCGACAACCCGGCTCTAAATCAGATGGTGGTAAACATTATTTCTCTTCCTGGAATGCTGTCCCCTGAGTTGGTTAATCAATTTCAGGCAGTTCTATCCAAGGCAAGTGGAATGAGTCTGGAAGATGCGCAAGAAAAAAGAAAAGTATTGCAGGGAAAACTTGCTAAGGTTACCGAAGAGATTCGTCAGGAGGAAAAGGTAGTTCAAGGTAGGGAACCGGATAAAGAAAAGCTTGAAGGATACGAGATGGTTGAAGAAAAACCGGAAGATACAAAAGTAACTGTCTCAGGTTCATCATGGATAATAATAGCCATCGTCATTGGCCTCATTGGTCTTTTAGCCGTTGGGTGGAGAAAAAAGATATAGCAGCAGGCCTTTTATGTACAACCTAAAATGAAAAATATGAACCGTCACATTTTATTATTTCTCTTTTTTACAGGGTATTTACTATTTTTTCTTTTATCAGCTCCGCTTCTGGCCGAAGATCATTCTACACGGGTTGAAGGCCATGTTCAAAGGCTGGCTCCGATCACTGTTACGGCAGAACTGATTCCCCAATATGTGAAAAACCATCCCCAGAATGTAGTTATCATGAATCAGGAGGAGATAAAGAAACGAAATTTCCTTGAAGTGGGAGAGGCCCTTGCTTCCATGCCGGGTGTGGATGTG
>JADFVM010000066.1 GCA_015222555.1 Pseudomonadota bacterium | reverse complement strand
TCTTTAATATTCCCACTTAACACCAATGATGGCCTCATAAAGATCATATTCGCAAAAGATATGGGGGGCAATTCTTATTGTTGACAGATATACTCTTAACTCAGCGAGTCCTCCATAGTCTGGCTCTCTTTTTATACCACACCCCTTACTTACAATAAAAACAAATTCAACTGTTTGATTTATAGATGTTTTTGATGCGACACATATTGCTGCAAAGGCGACAGATATTGCTTGCTCGATTGCGGATTTTCGATTGTTGATTTGGGAATTTTGCCACAGAGATCACTGTAGACAGGATTACAGGTTTAGGGGATGAATGAGAGTGTAAGCTTTATGGATGGTATCCGGCAAGAAAGATGATGAATTTAAGGGGTTTGGTGAAATCAAAACCCTTTGATGATTCCTTGAATTTCTGAATTGAGGCCTGTTGTTCCCCTCGTCTTGGGGTGACGGCAATAAGGCCATAAATCGAAAATAAGTCGAATAAACGTTTGCAATCATCCCGCTTTTTTGGTAACTTCCATTCAAACTTAAAAAGCGATTTCCTATCACTGACACACAAAAACTATGCTTCAGTAGACCAACACAGAACCAAGGAGCCATCATGAGATTTAGCACACTAACCATCACTGTTCTCCCTTTAATACTTTTATCAGCCTGCGTATCGAGCGGTAAATACGAAGCAGCACTTTCAGAGAGGGATACAATGCGCCAATCCCTGGAAAGCGCCCAGGATGAAATAAACCGTAATCAACAGCAAATTGAAAAAACTGAGCAGGAATTAGACGACTCCAAGATGCAGAATGCCATGGCTCAGGAAGAAATTGACCGCAATCAACAACAAATTAAGAATACAGAACAGGAATTAGAAACCGCCAGGATGCAAGTAGTGACAGCTCAGCTTGAGTTAATGAAACTTGAAGCAAGAAAACAGGATCTTCAGAAGGAACTCTCTGAATCCCAGGCACAAATGGCAACACTGCGTAATATTGAGGCTGAAACCAAGCGTCGTAATGAAATATATGCACAATTTGTTAATCGCTTGAAAACCATGATCGACGGTGGCCAATTAACTGTCAGCATTGAACAAGGTCGAATTGTCATCAATCTCCCCAATAATGTCCTGTTCAAAAGTGGTAGCGCTAATTTAAACCCCGAAGGTAAGGAGGCCCTGGCTCAAATCGCTTCTGTACTTGACCAATTTTCAGACAGACGTTTTCAGATTGAAGGACATACTGACAACAAGCCAATTAAAAGTTCACGGTTTCCCAGTAACTGGGAACTATCCACTTCCCGTGCACTTACCGTCGTTCATCTACTGACAGATATGAATGTTGCGCCTGAAAATATTTCTGCTGCCGGTTTTGGTGAATTTCGCCCACGAGTTGATAACGAAACTGAAGAAGGCCGGCAACTCAACCGTCGCATAGAAATCATTATGCTGCCAAATCTTGAAATTCTTTCTAGTGAGCTGCCTAAAGTAACACCTTAAAGATTGGAGTCTCCATAAAAGGGGACACCCATTAAAAGGCACCGTGTCAAGGGCAAAACGTATCCCTTAGCGAGAAAAAATCTTTTTCTCGCTCAATTAGTTAAAACTTCTTCACCATTGCCGTAATTTCTTTTCGTTTCGATGCCAGCCTTGACTGCATCAGACACCCATCAGGATCTAGGCCATTGTTGATTAATCCATGCCCCTACCGGCAAGAGAACTCGGCAAGCCGATTACATCATCATTATCGACGATAATAGGTTCATTTAAATCGGCAGTAACAAATCAATCAGGCCTGAAATACCCCAGGCATTCCCAGCGGGCAGCGTAATTATTACAACCAGATAATCAGAGACGAAAAAACCTTGAAAAAAAAGAGGGAATTCATTGTCAACAAGCTGCTGAAATGAGATAATGACGACGAAAATCCTGAAAAAAATAAGGGAGCTGGTTTGCTACAAATTAGATGCACAAAAAAAATACTTGATTCCCTGGGAATAAAGCAAAAAGAACTTAGCAGTAGTAAAGAGACTGATTCCATGCTGGGTAACTGGTATGCTAATCTGTTTAGCGCTGATCGTAGAAAAATCATTATATTCATGAATGAAAGGACGGTGATCTACAGATGGCGGAGATAGGAAAAACAAACAGCCTGCGGGTTGTCAGGGAAGTTGATTTCGGGGTCTATCTTGACGGCGAAGAGCTTGGCGAAATATTGCTGCCCGAGAAATATCTACCCAAACGTTGGAAGGTTGGCGATATTATGGAGGTCTTTATCTACCTCGATTCGGAGGACCGGCTGGTTGCCACCACCGAAAGGCCTTTTGCCGAGGTGGGCGACTTTGCCTTACTGAAGGTCGTTGATCTTGGTCCTGTGGGGGCCTTCCTCGGCTGGGGCCTGCCGAAAGACCTCTTAGTCCCCTTTCGTGAACAGAAGGAAAAGATGGCTAAGGGGAGAGAGTATGTTGTCTTTGTCTACCTCGACAAAAGCAACCGCATTGCAGCCTCCTCTAGACTGGACAGGTTTCTCGGTAAAGAACCCGCCTCTTTTCAGGCAGACGAGGAAGTGGAACTGCTCATATGCGATCAGACCGATATGGGGTATAAGGCAATTATAAACGGCGCCCACGGGGGGGTGCTTTACAAAAACGAGGTGTTTCAGAGTTTAAAAAATGGACAGCAGATAAGGGGATTCATTAAAAAAGTGAGGGACGACGGGAAAATAGACCTCTCCCTGCAGAAACCGGGCCCTAAAAAAGTTGATGAACTGTCGGGAAAGATATTGAATGCACTTAAAGAAGAGGGCGGCTTCCTTTCTGTTACCGACAAAAGTTTACCGAAGGTTATCAATGCTCTCTTCGGGTGCAGCAAGAATACATACAAGAAAGCGATTGGCGGGCTTTACAAAAAAAGGCTTATCACCATTGAGGAGCGCGGCATAAGGCTGTGCGAAAAGAAGAAGAAAGAGGGGCAGCCTTGACCCGACGGCGGAGTTAAGTCGCTTCTTTCCCTGTTGAATGACAGGGAAGAGGCCGGAAATCACTGGATCTGCGCCGATTCCCTTGCAGAGCTGTTTCGATGGAAGGATTAAGCAGTTCACAAAATGGTTGGGAGACTAGGATTCGAACCTAGATTGACGGAGTCAGAGTCCGTAGTCCTGCCATTGGACGATCTCCCATTAACTGAAAAAGAGGGATTTTTTACCATAAATGTTAAGGTTTTGTCAATATTTTACGGTTTGTTGCCCACACCCATTTTTATGCTTCGACAGGCTCAGTATGGCAGGAAAATAACAATTTACGGGGGAAAAAAATAATGGGCAATCAAGCCTGCAATGGGTGGAAAAATAAGGGTGCATGCCAGACGAATCATGGTTAGTTTCCAGCCGTAAATGCCCACTTCCATCGGCAGTCTGGCAAAGGCCCAGAAGGACCAGCCCGTAAGGTAGGCTACAATGGTGCCGACTCCCGCACCGGCACGTAATAAGCCGGCGGCAATTGGGAGGCTGATATAGGGGCCCCCCGGCGACAATCCCCCCGCTATTGTTCCCAGAAAAATTCCACGCAAACCTGACTCGGTACCAATCCTTTTAGCAATGAAT
>JADFVM010000065.1 GCA_015222555.1 Pseudomonadota bacterium | reverse complement strand
TTACCGGTCTTGATCCCCTTTAAGAAAAAGTATGTAAAGAGGCCATGTCCTTTTTCCTCATAGGTCGAACTTATCTGATTCCCTGCAGCGGCGGAAAGAATTGCAATCCTGTCACTGTGAAATACCTGCTTGTCAATGTTCATAACAAGGGGGCGTGCACCCTTTGCAAGAACGCTTCTGCCGCCTGCACCTGAAAAACAGGAATCAAGGACAACGATGATTTCTTTAGCAGGCAGTTTATTTAAATTTTGATAGAGCCGCTTTAATGAATACCCTGTCTGTTCTATGAAGGACGGATCGCCGTCATAGGGGACAAGGTAGGCATCCCCCGTGTTCGGGTTAGGTGCACCGTGACCAGAGTAATAGATAAATACGGAGCTGTCTTTTTCGACATTATTTGGGAGCCACTTTCCCAGATACTTTTCCAGATCACTTTTCAGCGCCCTGTCGTTCAGGAGTGTGACGATATTTTCCTGCGGATACCCAAAGACTTTTTCCAGGTATTCAGTCATAACAACTGCGTCTTTAAGGGCATAATCAGCCTTCGGGAGGTTCTGCCTGTACTTTTCAACTCCGATGACGATTGCATAGGCGTTCTTGTTTGGCTTTGCTTTTATTGCAGGGAGTTCATCAACGTCGGATTTGGTGGCAGGAGAGACCCCCTGAGGTGGCATGGAGACTACTGTTTTGGATTTGCCTTTCTTCTTTGCAATGAAGGGAGCTATAAGTGGGTGAGAATCCATCAGAGCCTCTGCAGATGCAACCTGAAGGGTCAACTCCTTTTCAACACCTTCCCTCAGTATTTTTATCTTTGCTAATGTTCCTGGAATTAATTGTCTCGCCTTCTTAACAAAATCCATAACTCCTGTTATATCCGAAGAATCCAATCTAATAACCACATCTCCTCTTAACATCCCTACCTTTTCTGCAGGACCACCTATTGTAGTGTTTACAACCTCTACACCGCTCACGGTTCCTTTTTTATAATCTTTTACCGTTGCCCCAACCATACCTCTTCCGCCTCTGTATCCCCATGCCTTTTTCTTATCTCCAATTACATAGTATATGAGTGAAAGATCAGAACTTGTGTCATAGTCTGAAGCCTCTTTTGCCTTTTTTATAAGATTTATAGCGGTTTCACTATCTCCGATTCCAAGGTATGAGAGTGCCTTGCCCCTGAGCGACTCTTTCAAATTAGACTTATCAGTTGGTTTTATGAATTCAATCGTCTTATTAAAATCCCTCATTGCCTCATTAAAGTTGCCTTTATAAAGGTATGTCCATCCCCTACCTTGAAGGGCATTTTCATTTTTTGGATTTAGCTCCACTGCCGTATTAAAACTTACTATTGCCTCATCGTAATTGCCCTTCCCCATGTAAGCCCAGCCGAGGTTAGACCAGCCAGTACTATCATTAACGTGTGTGAGGTAATCTTTAAAATGTTTAACCGCCTTATCAAAATCTTTCTTCGAAAAGGCAGCGAGTCCCAATTTATTTGAATGTATATTATTCATATGCTTAACTATCTTAATGCCATCCTTAACTTTTCTAACTATATCAGGGTAATCGCGCACAGCTCTTTGTCTTATCTCCATTCCATTTATAGCTCTGTCTACATCAGCACCTTTATCAATCAGAGTTTCCACTATAGCAGTGTGACCGTACTCCGCCGCAATCCCCAGAGCTGACGCCCCTCCCTTGTTCATCGCATTTATATCGGCACCCCTGTCTATCAGAAGTTTCACCACATCGTTGTTACCTTTCCTCGATGCCGCCTGCATCAAGGCTGTACCATAATACCACTCATTCGCATCAGCTCCCTTATCCAGCAAAGCTTTTACGGCATTAATATCTCCCTTTCCGGCCGCATCCATTAAAGGTGGTAATGTTACACAGCCAGTCAACGAAGCCATAACTGAAAGGGTTAAAATTAATAAATATAGTTTTTTCACAACCATCTCCTCTTTATCAATAAACTGTTACCCGCCAATTCCTTGATCTTAGACACCCGCATCAAATTTGCTCACTTTTTCGGCATAATCAATTGTGGCGATTGTTCGTTATTATACCGCTTCCTTGCTATCCGCTCCACCCGGGGTTTCATGTAACTGAACAATTCACTGATCGCAATTGAACCATCCGGCTTTACGACATCTTCATTCTTGATTCCCTTAAGAAAAAAGTATGTAAAGAGTCCGTGACCCTTTTCCTCATAGGTCGAGCTTATCTGATTCTCTGCAGAGGCGGAAAGAATTGCTATCCTGTCACTGTGGAATACCTGCTTATCCATGTTCATTACAAGTGGCCGTGCGCCTTTGGCAAGAACGCTTCTGCCGCCTGCGCCTGAAAAACAGGAATCAAGAACAACGATAATTTCCTTGGCAGGCAGTTTGTCTAGCTTCGTGTAAAGCCTTTTTAGGGGATATCCCGTCTCTTCAATAAACGAGGGATCTCCATCATAAGGTACAAGGAACGCATCACCGGTCTTTGGATTCGGGGCTCCGTGACCCGAGTAATAGACAAACACGGAGCTATCCTTTTCAACATTATTAGGGAGCCACTTTTCAAAGTATTTGACAAAATCAACGAACGATGCCCTGTCGTTCAGTAGTGTAACTATATTTTCTCCGGGATACCCCATAACTTTTTCAAGGTACTCTGCCATAACCGTTGCGTCCTGACGGGCAAAATCAGCCTTCGGCAGGTTTTGGCGGTATTCCTCAACCCCGATGACGATTGCATAGGCATTTTTGTTTGGTTTTGCCTGCATCACAGGAAGTTCGTCAACATCCGATTTGATGATGGGATGGGCTTCTTGGGATGATTTGGCAGCTATGGTTTCAGGCTGGCTCGAAGGCTGCTGCTTCTTTACAAGTCTCTCCAGTAACTTAAAACCATCCTTGCCCAGAGACCACTTTTCAAGTCTCGCCATGGCAACATCCACGTCAGCGCCCCTCTCAATAAGGAGTTTCGCTATGCCGGCATGACCCGCATATGCAGCAGACATAAGAGGTGTCCAGCCGTCGCTGGAACGTGCATTCACATCAGCGCCTCTTTCAACCAACACCTTAACGGTTTCCATGTGGCCGCCATGTGCTGCACACGTCAAGGCAGTCACGTTCGGGTCCCAGCCAAATCCACAGCCACTTCTCTCATTTACATCAGCACCCTTATTCAATATATTTTTTACGACATCAGTCTGTCCTTTGTATGAGGCTGTTGCTAAGGCCGTACCCGTAACTGCACACCCTGTCATCACCATACTCGCAAGCAAAATGAAGATTGCACTAACTAATAAAACAACATCCCTCATTAATTCTCCCCTTGCCAATGGGAGACACAGGGAGGCAATCTCTCTTAACCCAAATATTTTCATAATCCCACCCCCTTCAATACAAATCCTGAAATAAAGACTTAACCAAATCGGCCAATTTGGT
>JADFVM010000381.1 GCA_015222555.1 Pseudomonadota bacterium | reverse complement strand
GCAAGCAGCGGGGTATGAGCGCGGAGACAACCTTCTTAATATATCGCGGCAAGCCGCGGGGAATGCACCCGCTAGGGATTCAAATTTATTTGAGGAGTATTTCATGAAGAAAAGTCTATCACTTATCCTTGCAATTGTAATGGCTTACCTCATGTCTCAGCCTGCCTCTGCAATGGAAGTGGCGCCAAGCATGAGGGCACGGATGATCTTACCATGCCTGAAAAACAGGCCGGTGTGGCCGGTTCCTATTCTCTTTATGAAAATACATTACTGGCGGTGGAGTTTTAAACACCCATTTCTGACATTCTACACAAATCTCCCTTTTTGAACCGCTGTGAACGAATTCACCCATCCACAGCGGCTCCTTTTTATCCTTGTCCGGCACGACAGCTTTCTGATATTCTCTACGTTACTCTAATATTCCACATGAATTCCACATGAAATTAGGCATAAAAACTAAAATATTACTAATTATGCTTCTCGTTGCCTTTATCCCGGGTATAGTGGGGAGCTTATCTACCTATTTCAAAGGTTCGAGCATTTTCATTCAAGGCATGGGGGTGAAATTTCAGGAACTGTCTCGAGAAATTACAGTTGCCATCGATACATTAATACAAAAAGGGGCCTCTGAAGGCAGGTTATTGTCTTTAAACAAAAACATTTTGCATCTTATTAATGAAACCGAAACAGGAAAAGTACTGGAAACCGGCATTGTTGATCAGTATCTGTCAGACTATCTCGACTTCGAAACAAACCAGGAAGGGCATGCAAATGTCAGCATCTACAATATAGATGGTGAAATGCTCTATAGCCACGGCCCTGATAAAATAACGAGCCCACTAAGTCAGGACTCTTTGAAATTATTAAAAAAGGGGGGAAAACAGATTGTCATTGGTAATTTTTTCAAGGAGGATTATGAAAGTTATTTGCTCCCCATTCATGCTCCTGTTTTAGATTCAGCTGAAAACAGTCTGAGAGGCTTTCTTACCATACATTTAAATGTAGACAAATTTTTTTCCAACGTGTTTGAAACAACAACATTTGGTGATACAGGCCATATGAACCTTGTCTCATCGGATGGTACTGTTTTTTATGATCCTCTGTTATCCGGCGGAGCAGATCCTTTCCCTGATGACATTATAAAGAGTATCATGAATGCAGGGGAACCCTGGTTCATCGGTATCGATGAGCACGGCCTTGAAGCGCTCATCGCATTTTCCCCCCTTGACTTCTCCGGCACAAATGTTGTCAATACTGATAATCGAAAGATGTTTGTCGTCCTGACTCAAGCAAAACATGAGGCACTGGATAAACCGATAAGCTCTGTTTTGTTGAGCGCTGCCATCCCAGGATTTATTTTAGCGTCTTTACTTGTTTTCATCTTCTATTTGGCCATGAAAAAAGTGGTTCAGCCGATCAGTGTCTTGAAAAACAGTGTCTCCATCATTGGAAGAGGTAACCTTGACCACAGAATCGACATCCACACAGGAGACGAAATAGAAGCGCTGGCAGTGGAGTTCAACATGATGGCCTCTGAATTAAAAGGACTATATTCAGGGCTGGAAGAAAAAGTGAGAGAAAGAACGTTAGAGCTTGAAGCATCCAACAAAAAGCTACAAAAGGCCAGTAAATTGAAATCCGAATTTCTTGCCAATATGTCTCATGAACTGAGAACACCCTTGAATTCTATCATCGGTTTTTCAGAGGTTCTTTATGATGGCCTCTATGGCGAACAAAATGATCGACAGAAAAAATACCTTGATAATATACACAAAAGCGGGAGACACCTTCTGGATCTCATTAATGGCATTCTTGACCTTTCCAAAATTGAGTCGGGAAAAATGGAACTGTCCTTGTCTGAATTTCCTCTTAGCGTTGCAGTAGATGAAGTCCGGAGTATCATCAATCCTCTGGCCGGCAAAAAAAATATTACACTGTCTTTTTCCATGGAAAAAGAGATTGATACGATAATAGCAGACAGGTTGAAGCTTAAGCAGATATTGTATAATCTTCTTGGGAATGCAATCAAATTTACGACTGAATCAGGTTCTGTTAATGTCCATGTTAGAAAACAGGAAGAATTTCTTGAATTTTCAGTAGCCGACTCCGGTATAGGAATTGAAGAGGATGCACAGGATCTGATATTTGAATCCTTTCGTCAGGTTGATGGATCGCACTCAAGAGATTATGAAGGGACAGGTCTTGGATTGACTTTGACCAAGAAATTTGTTGAAATGCATGGTGGTAAAATCTGGGTGGAAAGCAAAATAGGAAAAGGAAGCACCTTCTTTTTCACAATTGCCATGCAACAGGCGTTGCCTCAAGGCCAGGAAGGGGTTGCCGACTATACCGTCAAACCGCCCGCATATCTTGCATCCCAAGAGAATACTTCTAATGACCCTGGGCAGAATAAACTGGTGCTTGTTGTAGAAGATAATAAAGATGCCAGCCACCTCATCTCAATGTATCTGAAAGAAGGAGGCTATGATGTAGTAAAGGCCTTTAGCGGTGAAGATGCACTGAAGCTGGCAGTCGAGTTGAAACCTTTTGCAATAACTCTGGATATTATGCTTCCCAAAAAAGACGGGTGGGAAGTATTGAAGGAATTAAAAGCAAATGAACTGACTACAAATATTCCCGTTGTTATCGTTTCCATGGTTGACAACAAGGAGTTGGGATATGCCATGGGTGCTCTCGATACCTGCACCAAGCCGATATCCAAAAAAGGACTTCTAAAGATACTGGCCCGACATACTTTTACAACGAAAGTTACAACAGGTAAAATTTCAGTCCTTATCGTTGATGATGATCCCCAATGTCTGGAGCTTCTTTCTTCAATACTCGAACCCATTGGCTTTACTGTTATCAAAGCTTCTGGCGGTAAAAAAGCAATTGAATTGGCAAGAGCCAACAATCCAGATCTTATGATACTTGACCTTATGATGCCTGAGGTTAGTGGCTTTGATGTCGTGCATGAAATGAAAATGAATGCAAAAACAAGAGAAATACCGATTATGATACTTACTGCGAAAGAGGTTACTGAAGAGGATAAAAAAGTATTAAATGGACACATTGAACGTATTATAGAAAAGGCAACCTTTAACAAGGAATTTCTGCTAAAGGAAATGAAATCTATAGAAAAAAGAGTATCGATAGATTAATATGATCTTGGTTTATTGATAATTTTTGGTCTATAAAAAAATATTTAATATTGCATTTTAGAGAATAATGTGGCTAAAGTAAAAATATTAATTGTAGATGACAACGTTGCTAATGTTGAACTCCTAGAAGCTTATCTTCTTTCAGCCGACTATCGTGTCGTCAAAGCTTTTGATGGCCAGGAAGGGATAGATCAGGCTTATAAGGAAAATCCAGACCTCATCTTTCTTGATATCATGATGCCAAAACTGGACGGTTATGAGGTTTGCAAAAGGCTCAAGACCGATGAAAAAATGCGCTTCATTCCCATTGTCATGATAACGGCCCTATCAGAAATGGATGCAAAAATAAAAGGTCTGGACGTTGGTGCCGATGACTTTTTGAGCAAGCCCTTCAACAAACTTGAAATGATGGCCAGGGTAAGGTCTCTCCTGCGCATAAAAAACCTACACAACGACCTCGACTCGAGTGAGAATATAATCTTCACTCTGGCGCTGGCACTGGAAGCCAAAGATCCATACACGGCCGGCCACTCTGAACGAGTTGCATCTCTTGCAAGGTCGCTTGCTAAGGAAGTGGGTTTGCCTGAGGATATGCAGAACAAAATACACAAGGCTGGAATTCTCCATGATATTGGAAAGATCGGCATAAGTGAATCAATCCTCAACAAGAATACGACTCTTAATGGTGATGAATATGGCGAGGTTATCAATCATCCTTCTATCGGCGCAAATATCTGTGAACCCTTGAAATCTCTGCTCGATATCATCCCTATGGTCAGGTATCATCATGAGAGATTCGATGGCTCAGGTCATCCGGACGGCCTGATTGGAGAAAACACACCGTTAGGTGCAAGGATCATCTCTATAGCGGATGCCTTTGATGCAATGACTTCTGCCAGACCGTATAGAGAAGCCATTGAAAAGGGAAAAGCTATAAATATTATGACATCGGAGGCTGAAATGGGGCAATGGGATCCTAAATTGCTGAGCGCTTTTATTAAAATGATGAGACGATCTGATTGATGAAGATCCTGATTGTAGAAGATAATCCCGTTAACCTGGAATTGTTTCAGGATCTCATAGAACTGGAAGGATACGAAGTTGTCTCGGCTTTTACCGGTCATGAAGCGATTGAAAAAGCAAAAAGGGAAATGCCGGATATTATTTTAATGGATATTCAGCTGCCGGAAATGGACGGATGGGAAACGACAAAAATACTAAAAAAGACGCCTGAGACAAGAGCAATTCCGATAATTGCGCTTACAGCTCATGCAATGGAAGGAGACAGGGAAAAAGCTCTGGACCTCGGATGTGACTCCTACATTTCAAAACCAATAAATACTCGAACGTTTATATCTGACATTAAAAAAGTTTTATCTTCCTCTCCAGCATTTGATGAAGACTGAATACAATTCTGCCACATGAAATTACTCCTTTGGAGAGTTAGTCCTTTGTCACAAATTCTGAACTCAACACTTCCACATCAAACTCAGCAAGGTTATTGGGAACATTATAAAAAACTATCATAAAGGGGATTTCTTTTTTAGGGGAAATATTACTGTTAACGAGACCCTTTCCAACCTTGTAATTCATTTCATCTTTAACCTTGCTCCGAGAAAATTCCAGTAAATCATTATCACTAAAATTGTTTCCTGCGTAAGCCACTTCGGTCATTAGAGCCTTTCCATTATTGCCATACAATGTACCTTTAAGTTTTATGAAGCTTATAGGCCTGTTAAATGCGTTAGCCGCCCTTCCTTCAACAACAAAGATAGGGCCTTCTTTCTTCGTTGTCTTATAATATCCATTGAGGCCTTTTACCTCCACCTTCTGAGTGTCCACCATCCCCACCTGGACTTTAATCTCCTGAATTAGTGTCTGTAAATTAACGCCACCGACGGTGATGTTTTTCCCACTCGTTTCCAAATAATAAAAGCCTCCACCAAGGGCAGCTAAAATCAAGAGAATAAGGATCAATAAAGTTGGTTTCTTTTTTTTGCTTCTTTTCCCCGTTGCCTTAGCAGGATACTCGTCAAAAGACTTCTTTTTCTCCTTCTTTTGTACAATCTCATCGGCTATTGGTGGTTCTGGTTCACTTGCCAGCTCAACCGAATCATGCGACAATAGGCTATCTTCAACCTCAAGCTCCTCTGAACTGCCTTCCCCTTCATCAAGGTCAAATTCGCCGAATGAAGCAGAACCTTCTCCCGTATCAAGTGATAGTTTCTCACTCCCGTCTTCTAATCCAAAGGATGACGTTTCATCAGGGAGTTCTCCGGGAGATGTTTCTTCAAACCCAAGGCCCTCTCCCTCTGCCTCAAAACCAAAAGCACCCGCATCAGGTCCGGAGCTTTCCATGCCGGAAGGTTCACTATCTAAGCCAAAATCCCCCATTCCAAAGGCTTGGTCACCTTCATCACTAGTCCCCTCTCCCGCAGTTTCTTCCGTTCCCTCGTCGAGGCCGAATCCGTCAAAAGAGGCCAGCTCCTCTTCAGGGGTGGCTGTCTCTTCCGCTGCTGCCCTTTCTTCCGTTCCCTCGTCGAGGCCGAAACCATCAAAGGAGGCCAGGTCATCTTCAGCGGTGGCTGTCTCTTCCGCTGCTGCCCTTTCTTCTGTTCCCTCATCAAAGCCGAAGGTCTCATCAGAAGTTTCAGTCTCTCCCCCCATTTCACCAAAGCCGTCAGATGAAGGGGACTCCTCTTCATCTGCACTTGGAGCTTCATCGTCTCCCAAGGCAAATGTATCTGTTTCCTCTGCAGAAGGCTTTTCCTTTCCCTCCTGAGAAGCTTCCCCGGTCTCTGCACCTAAACCTTCGGAACTCTCCACCGCTTCGCTCGGGGGCGAAGCGCTATCAAGAACACCGGTTGGCGGCACCTCTTTTATTTCATTTTCTTCAGGTGTAGTTTCCTTCTTAACGGTAAAGATGTTCTTACACTTTGTGCATCTTACCTTAACACCCTTTTCTGTGACCTTCGAATCATCTAATTTAAATTTAGACTGGCACTTGTCACACTGTATAACCATTAGGAACCCTCTTAATTGTCATAGTTTTCCAAAATCTACCTCATAGTATCAAACTCTTCAGATAAATCAAGGATTTATTCTTTTCCAATTTTCCAACTTCTTTACCCCCGATCTGCTTCTCCTTTCAACCGTGGTATACCTTTTCTGATCCGACCTTAATCTTAACATACTCCCTTTATTCAAAGAGGATGGGAATAACTAATTGGATGCAGAAAAATCACACTATCTCACATAGTAAGTACTCAATTGATACTGGAAGTCTGCTACAATAACCAGATTATCCCCCAGTACCCCGGGAATAGAATAGAATGGCGCCGCCTTTTTTACAGCTTCTACTGCTCCCTCATCGAGAATTTGATATCCCGAGGATTGAACAACTTTTACATCCCGTAAACTGCCATCACCATTCAAGGTAAACCTTAATGTCAATGTGCCCTGCAATCCTTTTACTCTCGCAGTCTCTGGATATTTCCAAACCATTTTGATTTTTCTTTTGAGCTTGGAAAAATAAGAGACATACTTGAATTCTGTTGTATTGAGCGAAACCTCCTTTCCCTCTTCAATATGCCTCGGGACTTCATTAAGCTTATATTGAAGTGCCAGCTTTTCATAAGAAGGTGTCAGCTGGTCTACCGATGGAAGTGACTTATCTTCTTCTTCGGTGATCTCTTTTGAAAATACGCCCGTTTTTTCACTGATAATAAGGGGCTCTCTTTCATCGTGTGAAAGTGTGTTTGACAATCTGCCCCCTTCTTTTTTGTCATCAGGAGACTCCATCGATGAAGACACCGGTGATATTTCGGAGGAAATGGCTTCAGGACTCCTCTCCTTCACTATTGTTTCTTTTTCAACTTTTCTGGAGGTTTCAGAAACCCTTTTAGTCTCTTCCGGCGCGTCCCTGGTGGAT
>JADFVM010000380.1 GCA_015222555.1 Pseudomonadota bacterium | reverse complement strand
CGTTCCCGTACTACGACTCATGGCCGCAACATGGCTGGCGCCCGTTCGCTCTGGCGTGCCACCGGCATGAAGGATGATGATTTTGATAAACCGATAATCGCTGTCGTCAATTCCTTTACCCAGTTTGTGCCCGGCCATGTGCACCTTAAAGATCTCGGGCAAATGGTGGCCCGTGAGATTGAAGCTGCCGGAGGTGTGGCCAAGGAGTTCAATACCATCGCCATTGATGATGGTATTGCCATGGGACATGGCGGCATGCTCTATTCGCTGCCCTCGAGGGACATTATTGCAGATTCGGTGGAGTACATGGTGAATGCTCACTGCGCCGATGCCATGGTCTGCATTTCCAACTGTGACAAGATCACGCCCGGTATGATGATGGCGGCCTTGCGTCTGAACATCCCGGCTGTCTTTGTTTCCGGCGGTCCCATGGAAGCGGGCAAGACTTCGCTGCACGGTAAAGATTTAAAACTTGATCTCATTGATGCCATGATCTCTGCCGCCGATCCAGCAGAAAGTGATGAAGATGTGGCGGCCATAGAGCGGTCAGCCTGTCCGACTTGCGGCTCCTGCGCCGGCATGTTTACAGCCAACTCCATGAACTGTCTTGCCGAGGCCCTCGGGCTGGCTTTGCCGGGTAACGGTTCACTGCTGGCCACCCATGTAGGACGGAAGGCGCTCTTTTTAGAAGCGGGCCGTTTATCTGTTGAATTGGCCAAACGCTATTACGAACAGGACGATGTGTCCGTGCTGCCTCGCGCCATCGCGACGATGGAAGCCTTTGAGAACGCTGTGTGCCTCGATATTGCCATGGGTGGCTCAACCAATACGGTCCTCCATTTGTTGGCAGCAGCCCATGAGGCGGGTGTGAATTTCACCATGGCCGATATTGACCGTCTTTCTCGAAAAGTCCCCAACCTCTGCAAAGTAGCCCCCTCCACACAGCTCTATCATATGGAGGACGTGCATCGTGCTGGCGGCGTCATGGGGATATTGGGTGAACTGGACCGGGCCGGTCTTTTGCATCGAGATACGCACACGGTTCATAGTGCTACCCTGGGTGAGGCTATCGATCGCTGGGATATTTCTATCAGCAATGATGAGCTTGCCCGTGAGCGTTATCTTGCCGGGCCGGCCGGTGTGCCGTCTCAGCAGGCCTTCAGTCAGGACTGTAAGTGGCCATCGCTGGACCTTGACCGCGAAAATGGTTGTATCCGAAACAAAGCACACGCCTATAGTCAGGATGGCGGGCTGGCAGTGCTTTACGGTAATCTGGCAGAAGCCGGGTGCATTGTGAAAACAGCAGGTGTTGACGAATCGTCCCTGAAATTCAGTGGTCCTGTCCGAATTTTTGAAAGCCAGGACGATGCTGTGGATGCCATCCTTGGAGATAAAATCAAAGCGGGTGATGTGGTGCTTATCCGTTATGAAGGTCCCAAAGGGGGGCCCGGTATGCAAGAGATGCTTTATCCCACCAGTTATCTCAAATCCAAAGGCCTGGGCAAGGAGTGCGCTCTCATTACGGATGGTCGTTTCTCCGGCGGGACGTCGGGTCTCTCCATCGGTCACTGTTCACCGGAGGCGGCCGAGGGTGGCAACATCGGTCTCATTGAAGAGGGCGACGGGATCGACATCGATATTCCCAACCGGACCATAGCGGTAGCCATCACCGATGATGAACTGGCCCGTCGCCGTGAGCTTATGGAAAAAAGGGGCGACAAGGCGTGGAAACCGGTGGCTAGGGAGAGAGTGGTTTCACAGGCCTTGCAGGCCTATGCAGCACTGACGACAAGTGCGGCGCGTGGCGCGGTTAGAGATCTGTCCAATATTAAATAGTTTTCATCGGGAAAGCCGTCTGAACCCTCATTTTTCATTATTTAAAAAACTCCTTAAATATCTTCGTCTATGAATTCTGAAAATAAAGACTCGGGGAAGGCACTCTCACCTGATCCTGCCTATTTGCTGAAATTAGCTGAAGCAAAAATGCCCTTTGGCAAATATGCAGGGACTCGCCTCGTTGACCTTCCTGAGCCCTATGTTATCTGGTTTTCCCAAAAAGGATTCCCTAAGGGTGCGCTTGGAGAAATGCTTCAAAATATTTATGAGATTAAAGTTAACGGTCTGGAATATCTTTTTAAGCCAATTAAAAAGTAATAGAGAAGAATCATCCTTTTCTTTGGCGGCCAAAGAAAAGGATGCAAAAGAAAGGCCGCCCAAAAACTTGGTCCCGCCTTGGCGGGACTCCCCTCGTTCCACAGTTGCCTTCGGCGGTCACAAGAACTCGCTTCGCTCAGACAGCTTGTGCCCTTCTTCCTCAGTCAACTGCTACACTCGGCTGCGTTTTAACGGGAAGGAAAGGCCATTTAGGGGAATTTTCACACCTTATTAAAGCAATTTTAGGCTGTACTGTGTATCCAAGCAGATTTGTCTGTGTTATCTTTTAATGTAGACAGTGGACATTGTTGATCAATGGCGCAATCCGTATATACTATTTATAAAAAAATGAGGTATAAAAAAAGATGAAAAAATCTTTAATCCTTTACCATGCCAACTGCCTTGATGGTTTTGGCGCTGCCTTCGCGGCTTTCGAGAAATTCAAGGAAGACGATGGCTGCTTCTGCGATTTTGTGCCGGCTGCTTATGGCGATGATCCACCCGATTTTGAAGGTCGCAATGTCTATCTCCTTGATTTTTCCTATAGGCGGGCAGAATTAAAGCTTTTGTGTGAGAAGGCAACGTCCGTCACTATCATAGATCATCATATTACAGCGAAAAACGATCTTTCCGGGTTGGATAAGGAACATGACAATTTGGAAATTGTCTTTGATATGGAAAAATCGGGGGCCATGCTTGCCTGGGAATATTTCAATTCCCTTGAAGCGCCAAAACTGTTCTCTTACATTCAGGACCGTGATATATGGCGTTTCGAATTTAAGGAAACAAACGATGTCTATGCCGCGCTAATGGCCCGGCCTTTTGATTTTCTATCCTGGGCGGCCCTGATCCGCTCCGAAGAGAAACTAAAATCAATCATAAAGGAAGGTAAGGCGATAAACCGCTACCGCAACAGGATGATTGAGGCCTATAAGAAGAGATCTGTCATTGCCGAGATTGCAGGTTATAGGGTTCCCGTTGTTAACTGTCCCGGTGTTATTGCAAGCGACCTTTTGGGCGAGCTGGCCAAAGGACAACCCTTTGCTGCCGGTTACCAGGATATCGGTACAAAGCGGAACTGGTCGCTCAGGTCAACAAATGAAGGGGAGGATGTCGCCAAAATAGCTGAAAAACTGGGTGGTGGTGGCCATAGAAATGCTGCCGGTTTTTCTATGATGCTGGACGAATCAGTGCTTTCTGTGTCATTGCCTAGATCCTGAAAATAAAATCGGAAATAGCGGCAGTTACATGAATAGAGTAAGATGGCGTACCATGAAAGCTTTAATAATCTTTCTCGCATTGCTGCTCGTCACCAGTTGTTCTTCAGCCTTTGCCGGGGAAGAAAAAGTTAAAGTCTATCCGCTGCAAGAGAAAGGCAAGAGAGAAATTCGTTATTATGCAGATAACTTAAATTACAGCCCCTATCAGCTCAAGATCGATTTCGTCGTTTTTGAGAATTTGAAATCAGACAAAGATGTTCCATTTTTTACTGTTTTAAAGCCGAGATCCAAAAAGCAATATCTCTTTACTCTTCATTCAGTCAATCCAGGTTCTTCTTCCCAGCTTAGAATACAGTCCTCCCATTCAATGGGTGATCCTG
>JADFVM010000379.1 GCA_015222555.1 Pseudomonadota bacterium | reverse complement strand
CTCCTCCATCTCGTCGGCTTTCTTTTTGCTGTCCTCATCGGGGTCATCATCAAAGGGGCGGGTTACATTGACAAAACGGGCCCATGACATGATCTTGTCAAAGATGTTGAGTGCCAGGCCCTGCTCATTATCCTCTTCATTAATAGACTCTCTTTTAGTTATGTATCGACCCTTTTTTTCGTCATTTTCTTTTGCCTCTCCTGCCCCCTTATCGGAAGGCAGATCGGTCATAACATTTTCCACCTGCCCGACTATATCCGATTTGATTCTGCCAGGCACGAGCCTTCCCCAGGGGGAAAAAGGAACCATGCCTCTGTATTTCCTTATGGACATTCCCTCATCAATCCACTTTCCTTTAATGGTCTGCGCAATGGACAGGCTTTCGACCGACGAGGCTGAAGTCATTTCATCGGGAAGAAGCGCCGTTATGGTTTTCTCCAGTAGCGCTTCCACCTGCCCTTCAACAACACCAAGATGGCTCTTCCCCGGCCTTCTCTTAATAAGATGGGCAACAATGCCTTCCCACTTTCTGGACATACCTGGAAAGACAGAAAAAATCAATGATGAAAGTCGACCATTTTCAACAATCCAGTAGATGTCGGAAAGTAACTGATCCGACTCGAAAAGATTCATATTTTCTGCAGGGATCGTTAATGAGCCATACTTGATCTGGCTGGAAAGAAAAAAGATAAGAAGAATAGCCAGGTTTTCCTGCTCTTCCGCCCCCTTCATATCAATGAGGGACAGAGGGAGGTAGATGGTCTCCCCGTCAGTCCAGCCAAAGCCATGAGCCGGCAGCAGAGCGGGATGGGCCATCTTGTGAAGGATGGGGCGATAGGGACGGGGCAGAACATCGCCGCTAAGATCAATAACCCTTACATCTCTCCCTGCCACTAAAGAGGCGATGATCATAAACCTGCCCAGGTGTGGCTCTGTTTCAAAAGGTATGGAATCGACAAGCCACTGATTAAGGCGTCGCCGGTTGAAAAACTGGAAGGTCTTATCTATCTGCTTGCCTGAGAATTCTTCTAGCATGACTTTACCGGTGGAGTACTATTTACTTGTCCCAATACTTGAATAACGTGTAGGAACGATCTGCTTTAATTTGTTATTGCGAATAAGATACCCCTCCCAACCGCCCCTTCTCAGAGAAGAGGGGTTGGGGGAGTTAAATTATTTACAAAAATTAAGAATTAATGATTTCGTCAAACAGGGAGCGCGCTAGACAAAAGAAACTTCTATAATATCCATCAAGGCTTGCTGAATCTCAAGATCATCGGTAAGAGGCCTTACAATAGTCGCTTCACAGGCAACGTTTTCATCCATCCCCCTGGCAATGAGAGAAGCGGCATGAACGAGAAGCCGTGTGCCAGGCGGTGATTCCAGACCAGAATCATCGAGGTGGCGCATTTTCTGACCAAGTTGAACCAGCGTTGACGCTCTTCTTTCATCAAGGCCGCTTTCCTTTACGACAATCTCCGTCTCCAGTTCCAGTGGCGGATAATCGAATTCAAGTGCCATAAAACGCTGTCGCGTACTCGGCTTCAGATCCTTCAGGATGTGCTGATAGCCCGGATTATAGGAGATAACAAGCATGAAGCTGTCCGGGGCGACAAGCTCTTCGCCCGTTTTTTCAATGGTAAGAACCCGCCTGTCATCACCCAGTGGATGGATGATGACAGTGGTGTCCTTACGTGCTTCAACAACTTCATCAAGATAACAGATACCACCCTGTCTGACAGCTCTTGTTACAGGGCCGTCAACCCAGAGGGTTTCTCCACCCTTAATAAGATAACGTCCCACCAGGTCGGAGGCAGTCAGGTCATCATGACAGGAAACGGTATTGAGAGGCAGGCCAAGGCGGTGAGCCATATGGCTCACAAACCTTGTTTTGCCGCAGCCTGTCGGGCCTTTAAGCATGACGGCCATGCCGGACTCATAGGCTGCCTCAAACAGTTCAACCTCATTTCCAACAGGCATGTAAAAGGGGACTGATGCCACGCTGTTCATATCCCTTTCAGATCCTGTCCTCATTTTAACCATCGCGCTCTCCACAATCTAACCGTTCACCCTTTATGCCCGCGCCTTTCCAGGCGTAAAAAAGTCATAAAGATAAATGATCAGTCCTATGGCAAAAGTGCCGCCGAAAACGAATCTTAAACCATAGAAAAGGGTATTATAGTCCTGCGCTTCCATAAAAGGCATGGCCAGAACACGTTGCAGATAGACCTGAACAATACCGGCCCCGGTCAATGACAGTGTCATG
>JADFVM010000378.1 GCA_015222555.1 Pseudomonadota bacterium | reverse complement strand
CCCAGGACTGGAATCGAACCAGCACAGGAATACTCCCACTAGACCCTGAACCTAGCGCGTCTACCAATTCCGCCACCTGGGCAGGTTTCCTCTATCTTTGTTGCAAAGAGAAAGCCTATAAACTATACTTATATCGGGGAAAAAGTCAAGTTCAATGTTGACACAGAAAGAAGCAATCACGGTGTTCACTTTTATCTGTGTCTCTTTAAAAAAAGGAATTCAATGCGATTAAAAAAAACAGAAATATTAAAGTTCTTAAGGGACCAGGCAGGCCGTCCCCTCCTTGTTAAGGAAATTCAAAACTATCTTGGAATCGCAAGAGATGAGCGGCAGGAATTAAAACGTCTTCTTAACGGAATGGTGAATTCCAGTGATCTCGTCAAGATCAGGGGGGGGCGTTATGGCATTCCTTCAAAGATGAATCTCGTTACCGGCATCCTTCAGGGCCATCCCGATGGATATGGCTTTGTTATGCCCGGAGGGGATGAAAAGGATGTTTATGTCAACGGGAGAAAGCTTAAAGACGCAATGCACGGCGACCGCGTCACAGCCAGGGTCGAAGGGACAAAGCCGGGGGGGAAAAGAGAGGGTTCTATCATTCGTGTTCTTGAAAGAGCCCATAAAACCGTGGTGGGCCGTTATGAGAAGGGGAAAAAGTTTGGCTACGTCGTCCCCCGGGAATTAAGGATCACACATGATATCTATATCCCGAAAGATGAGTCTATGGGCGCTGAAGATGGTGAACTGGTTGTGGCAGAGATCAGCGTTTACCCATCAAATAATCGAAGCCCTGAAGGGCGGATCATTCAGGTCCTGGGTTCACCTGACAATGCAGAGGTAGAAATTCAATCTGTCATTGCAGAATTTAACCTGCCGGCGGTCTTTCCCGACGAAGTCGTGGAAGAGGCTATAAAGGCGGGTGAGGCAGTCAGTGAGTCTGATGTGGCAAAACGGGTTGACCTGCGCCAGATGACCACCGTTACCATCGACGGTGAAACTGCCCGTGATTTTGACGATGCCGTTGCTGTGAGGCGGGAGAAAAACGGAAATATCAGGCTCTGGGTTTCCATTGCCGATGTAAGTCACTATGTTAAAGAAGGAAGTGCTCTTGATAAAGAGGCCTATGCCAGAAGCACGAGTGTCTATTTCCCCGACCGGTGCATACCGATGTTGCCTGAAAATCTATCCAATGGTATTTGCAGTCTCAATCCTGAAGTCGATCGCCTTGCCTTTACTGCTGAGATGGAATTTAATGACAAAGGGCAATGTGTGGATAAATCATTTTATCCCTCCGTCATTAACAGTAATTTCAGGCTTACCTACACCATTGTGAAGAAGATACTTGTCGATGGAGATGGTTCACTTAAAGAAAAGTACGCCTCCATATTGCAGCACCTAAACACGATGGAAGAACTTTGCGATTGGTTGAAAAGTTATCGAAAAAACAGGGGCTGCATTGATTTTGACCTGCCGGAGGCACAGATCGTTCTGGATATTCAGGGCGGAGTTGAGGCGATAGTCCGCTCTGAAAGAAACCTGGCCCATATGATTATAGAGGAGTTTATGCTGGCCACCAATGAGGCTGTCGCCTCCTATTTGACCAGGAAAAAAAGACCTCTTCTCTACAGGGTTCACGATGAGCCGGAAGAGGAAAAGATTTCTGACTTTAAAGAATTTATTCACAACTTCGGCTATCATATGAAAGGGGAAAAAACATCGGCAAAAGAGCTTAGCCGTGTTTTAGGCGAGGTGTCGGGAAAACCGGAAGAAAGGACGATTAACCACGTGCTTCTGCGCTCCATGAAACAGGCTGAATACAATCCTGTGAACGTAGGGCATTTTGGTCTGGCATCAAAAGAATACTGTCACTTTACTTCACCCATTCGACGATACCCTGATCTTGTTGTCCACAGGATTTTAAAAAAAGCGCTGACTCATAAGAGGCTCGATGATGCGTCACGTGATAAAGAAAAGGAACAGCTTCGGATCGTGGGCGAGGAGACGTCAACGAGGGAGAGGAGGGCCATGGAGGCGGAAAGAGAAATAGTCTCTTTCTTGAAAACCGGTTTTATGGTAGACAAGGTTGGAGAAACCTATTCAGGTTTTATTACAGGCGTGACGTCCTTTGGACTTTTTGTTGAGTTGGAAGAGCTATTTGTGGAAGGTCTGATTCATGTCACCTCCCTGCACGACGATTATTATCTCTATGATGAAAAAGGACACATGCTTACGGGTGAGCGGCGGGGAAAGACCTTTCGTATTGGCGATGAGATTACAGTCTATGTGGACAGGGTTGATGTGGAAAAAAGACAAATCGACTTTAAACTGGCTTGAAAATGATACACCCCTTTAGAAAAATAAACCTAACATACCGCAATGTTCGCCGTCTCAGGGGAATTGTTGGTATCTTTATGCGTCATGGCCTGTACGGACTCATGGAGCGCGTCCATCTCCACCTCCTTTTTCCTATACACAAAAGGCTGGTAAAAAAACGAATTTCAGAGAAAAAAGAGGTCCTGTCTATTTCACACCGGTTAAGATGTGCCTTTGAGGAGCTGGGGCCTACTTTCATTAAGCTGGGTCAACTCATCGCCTCACGGCCAGATCTGGTCCCCGATGAAATGGCGGAAGAATTTAGAAAGCTGATGGATGAAGTGCCTCCTTTCCCCTTTGAAGAGGTGAAGCGAGTCCTTGAATCTGAATTTAACGCCCCCCTTTCCGATGTATTCTCCGACTTCGATCCAAAGCCCGTTGCTGCCGCTTCAATTGCCCAGGTCCATAATGCAGTTCTCCCCGATGGAACCCCTGTTGTCGCCAAGGTTCAAAGACCGCATATAGAACGGATTATCAAGTCCGACATTGAACTCATGTTTATCATGGCCAAACTGCTTGAAAAGTATGTGACAGAATCAAGACTTTATAATCCGGTGGGACTGGTAGAAGAGTTTTCAAGAACTATCAATCGCGAAATTGACTTTACGGCTGAGGCGAGCAATATGGTCAAATTCTATAAGAATTTCAGCGACGATAGCCGGGTAGCTATACCCCGTGTTTCCTGGAACCAGACAACGGATAAGATTTTAACGATTGGACGTGCCGAAGGGACAAGAATTGATGACATTGAAACACTGGCAGAAAGGGGCATTGACGGCAAAAAAATTGCGCGCCTAATGACAGATATTTTCTTTACGCAGGTCTTCAAGCATGGCATCTTTCATGGTGATCTTCATGCCGGAAACATTTTTGTTATCGATGAAAATAGTGTTTCACTCGTTGATTTCGGCATTGTCGGCAGGGTATCAGACGAAATGGCTGAGAACCTGGCCAATATATTATTAGCTACCGTCCGTGGCGATGATAACCTGCTGATAGAAACCTATCTGGATATGGGTATTGTTCCTGAAAAAACAGATCTCCAGGGCTTTAAAAGAGATTACCATGATCTCCTGGATACCTATCTGGCCAAACCGATCAAAGAGGCTAAACTGGGTAAACTCTTGCTTGACTATACGAGGATTGCCGCAAATTATAATGTCAAACTTCCCACAGAGCTGGCTTTGCTTGATAAATGTATTATGGAGCTCGAAGGGCTTGTCCGGCAGCTTGATCCGGATTTTAACATGCTGGAGACGGGAGAACGGTATGCCCATGAGCTAATCAAACTCTGGTATTCCCCTAAGAAAATGAGCAAGGATTTTCTGGGCGTGGCTCATGAAATTGACAGGACGGCCAGAGTTCTGCCGGGTCAGATAAGGCAGCTCATGAAAAAAATGGTGAATGACAAGTTTACCATTGATTTTGTCCACGTGGGACTTGAAAACCTCGTTGATGAAGTTGACCGCTCCAGCAACCGGATTTCTCTCGGTCTCATTATTGCAGCGCTCATTATCGGTTCATCGCTGATTATGATGACGGGAAAGGGTCCGCTATTATTCGGTTTTCCTTTGTTGGGATTTTTAGGTTATGCCATCGCAGGTTTCTTTGGTCTTATGCTGGCCATTGTTATCATTCGATCGAGGAAGTTCTGAATGAAAAAACAGCTCAAATAGCAATCACTCTTTCTTATAATCCCCTCTCCCCTGGTGGGAGAGGGACAGGGTGAGGGGGGAAATAACCGAACTTTTCACCCCCACCTTAATCCTCCCCCTTCAAGGGGGAGGAGATGGTTTTGAATAACAGATGCCCAGCCTTGTAGGCGGGGAGCATTACTCCATTCTCACCAGAAATCAAACAGATAAGTTGTTAAGCCAAAGCTGACTATTATTAAACAGTTTCCCTTGACTTAAATGGCCCATTTATTCAGAATATGCCCTCATTAAAAAATAACGGGCACCTCTAAAAAACCGCTGAAGTCGCGCTGGCGACGTTGAAAACAGGCTCATACCCAAAGGGCACAAGGAAATGCTCATTTACTCATGTAAACTCCGCTTTTTCGCCCATTTTCGCCTTGCCATCATCGGCTTGACCGAATTTTTAGAGACACCCGAACTTTTCAGTGGACATAGAAGTTTTAAATAAGAAGGAGTAATGGTAATGATTAAGGCAGTTGTAACTGGTGCCGCCGGTAGAATGGGAGGCAGGATAATAAGTATAATCGGGGATACTGAAGGGATTGAGCTTTCAGGTGCACTGGAGCATTCAGGCCACGATGCTCTGGGTAAGGATGTCGGCGAACTTGCAGGCATTGGAGAGGTAGGAGTTAAAATTACATCCGCCCTCGATGTATTAATGGCTGATGCCGATGTAATGATTGACTTTACCTTTCCGGAAGTGACCCTTAAAAATCTGGAAATTGTAAAAAAACATAACAAGGCTGCCGTCATTGGCAGTACCGGTTTTACGGCCGATGAGGTATCCATGGTGAAGAATTTTGCCAATGAGATTCCCTGTATATTGGCCCCAAATATGAGCATGGGTGTCAATGTGATGCTCAAATTGGTGGCTGAGGCGGCCAGGGCGCTGGGTGATGATTTTGACATTGAAATGGTTGAAACACATCACCGGATGAAGAAGGACGCCCCCAGTGGCACGGCCATGAAACTTGCCGAAGTTGCAGCTGAATCTGTAGGACGAAAGCTATCAGAAGTGGGTGTATTTGAACGTTTCGGAATCATCGGGCCCAGAACGGACAAAGAGATCGGTGTCCAGACACTTCGCGGTGGTGATGTTGTCGGCGATCATACCGTTTACTTTTATGGTACCGGAGAGCGGCTGGAGATTACCCATCGAGCCACAAGCCGGGATACCTTCGCTTCCGGCGCGGTAAAAGGCGCTTTATGGCTGGCCGGCAAGGAGCCAAGCCTTTATGATATGCATGATGTGCTAGGCCTTAAAGGGTGAGGTCCTTTCTGTTAAGCTGTGTTCTTCATTAATTAAAGGACCTAATATCAATTTCAGATTTATACTTAAGGATATTTCAAATGAGCAAACATTTAGTCTTAACTTTGATCGGGCCGGATCAGGTCGGAATTGTCGAGAAAATTACGGAAAAAGTACTGAAACATAAGGGCAATGTTGAAGAGAGCAAAATGGCGCGGCTGGGTGGAGAGTTTGCAATGTTACTGCTCATCTCTGTCCCGGAGCAGGAATTTGAAAAAATTAACACATCTCTCGACGATTTGAAAAATGAAGGGTTTCATTTTTTTATAAAGGAGACAAGGCCTAAAGAAACAGACAAATATGGCGGATGGTTACCTTACCGTATTGATGTAAGCGGTGCAGATCATGAAGGCATTATCAATTCAATTACTCACCATCTCTCGGAGACAGGCATTAATGTAGAAACTCTGGATACTAATACCTCTGCTGCCCCGATGAGTGGCACGCTCTTATTTACTATGACTGCAATCGTCATTGTCCCCCCCCATATTACTTACAACAGCTGGCTGGATCCATTAGATGCAATCGCCAATGAAATGCACGTAAATATTGATGTAAGCCCTTATACAGGAAAATGAACCTGAGCTGAAATGACAGTTGTCAGGGAGAACAACGATATTGAAAAATCCAATTATTGCAGATAACAAACCGGCAAAAATAAATCTTGTCAAAGGACAGGAATATCATTTCTGCACCTGCGGGAAATCAAAAAGCCAGCCTCTCTGTGATGGCGCTCATGTGGGGACGACATTTACCCCCAGGGTCATTGTTTCCGACAAGAATGAAGTCGCTTATCTCTGCGCATGCAAACATGCGCGTAATACCCCTTTCTGTGATGGCACCCATACACAGTTTTCCGATGATCAGGTCGGCAAGGAAGGTCCGGGTATCGCCTCTGATGAAAAGCCTGAACCAATACCCCGCGCAACCGTTGAGGAGCCGACCCTGGAATTGATACATCAGCTTTCCAGAGAGGGCTTGACGACCTTTGGGCACCACGGGCCAATGGGCGCAATGGGGGTACCTGGAAACCAGCTTCCCCGCTGGGATGATATCCTGATAATGCCTGCGCAGCTGCATAGAAAACCCCTCATGGAAGATGTGTCTGTAAATACAGAGTTAGTTATCGGTCCCGAGAGTAAAAAACCGCTAAAACTGAAAATTCCCTTATTTGTTTCCGATATGAGCTTTGGCGCCTTGTCGGAAGAGGCAAAGGTTGCCATGGCGAAGGGGGCTGAACTGGCAGGTACAGGGATCTGCTCAGGCGAAGGCGGCATGCTGCCGGAAGAGCAGGCGGCGAACAGCCGCTATTTTTATGAGCTTGCCAGTGCAAAATTTGGTTTTAGTGAAGCGCTGTTGGATAAAATACAGGCCTTTCATTTTAAAGGCGGGCAGGGCGCCAAGACGGGAACGGGTGGACATCTTCCCGCCTCGAAGAATGTGGGAAAAATTTCGGTTGTGCGCGGCATCCCGGAAGGTGAAGCGGCCATATCCCCGCCCACCTTCAGAGATCTGAAAAGCCCCGAAGATTTCAGGCGCCTTGCCGACAGGGTGCGTGACGTGACGGGTGGCATCCCCATCGGTTTTAAGCTCAGCGCAAACCATCTTGAACGTGACATCGAGTTCGCCCTGCAGGCCAGTGCGGACTACATTATTCTTGACGGCCGTGGCGGCGGTACGGGGGCCGCGCCCTTGATCTTTCGTGACCATATCAGTGTGCCCACAATCCCCGCCCTGGCGCGTGCAAGACATTATCTTGACAAGCAGGGCGTGAGCGGAAAGGTGACATTGATCATCACTGGCGGATTAAGGGTGCCCAGCGACTTTGTCAAGGCTCTGGCGCTGGGCGCTGGCGGGATTGCCGTTGCAAATAGTGCAATGCAGGCCATCGGCTGTATCGCTGCTCGAATTTGTAATTCCAATAACTGTCCTGTCGGCATAGCAACACAAAAACAAGAACTGCGGCAAAGGTTGAATGTCGGTGCCTCTGCTGAGAGGCTGGCCAACTTTTTCAATGCGTCAGTTGAATTGATGAATGTGATGGCAAGGGCATGTGGCCATGAGAAGCTTAGCGATTTCTGTAAGGATGATCTTGCCACCTTTGATTCTAGGATGGCTCAATTGTCTGGAATTGAATATGCCGGATATGATTCACAGAGGTAGTCCTGTTTCTTTACGAAAATAACCGAACTTTTTCACCCCCACCTTAATCCTCCCCCATCAAGGGGGAGGAGATGGCTTTGAATAATAGATGCCTCGTCCCGATTCACCGGGATGGGCGGGGTCATTCACCGATGTTTTTCTTTACATGCCTCCTTCCCCATTATAAGGGTAGAGATAGTATCAAGAAATTAGATATCTCCTCCAACGACAGCCTCTTAACTCTCCTCTCAGTTTTGTGTAAACCCTTTTATAGGCACATGTAAAAAGATATCTTTGATCGTAATCATTCCCAGGCAGTAAAGTAGACCTTTCTTTAAAGGCTTTTCCCTTGACCGGTAAGGGGTTATGGGATATAGTTGCATGTTTTGAATTTAAGAAAGGTTTGTAGGAAAATATGGAAGAAATTAATGAACTTATAGCTCAACGCAGACAGAAACTTGAAGATCTGATAGAGGAAGGGATTAATCCCTATCCCAATAATTTTACGCCTGATGCCCTATCCGGTGAAATTAGTGAGAAATATGAATCACTCGATGGTGAAACTTTAAGAGAAATTGAAGATGTTTTCACCTTGGCCGGCAGGATCATGACGAAAAGGGTGATGGGAAAGGCGGCCTTTGTTCACATACAGGACCGGAAAGGAAAGATTCAGCTCTATTTGAAACGGGACAGTGTGGGGGAAGAGTCGTACCGTCAATTTAAAAAATTTGATATCGGGGATTTTGTCGGTATCAGGGGCCGCGTCTTTAAGACGAAGACAGGTGAACTTTCCATTGATGTAAGCCATGTCGAACTTGTGGTTAAGACCTTGAGGCCACTGCCTGAAAAGTGGCACGGTTTAACGGATATAGAAACACGTTATCGTCAACGCTATGTGGATCTTATTGTTAATCCCGGCGTGAAAGAGATATTTATAAAACGAGGCAGGCTCATCCAGCATATAAGAAACTACCTCATGGAGCGTGACTACCTGGAGGTTGAAACCCCGATGATGCAGCCCATTCCGGGTGGCGCCACGGCGAAACCCTTTATGACCTATCATCACGCCCTTGATATGGACCTATACTTGCGCATTGCCCCTGAGCTGTATCTGAAAAGGCTCGTCGTCGGTGGAGTGGAGAGAGTGTTTGAGATAAACAGAAACTTTAGAAACGAGGGCATCTCGCCACAGCATAACCCGGAATTTACCATGCTGGAATTTTATCAGGCCTATGCCACCTACGAAGATCTCATCGATCTCATTGAAGATATGCTTTCCTCCGCAGCGAAAGAACTAACGGGTTCCCATAAAGTTGTTTATGAAGGTCAGGAAATCGACCTGACGGCGCCCTGGGACAGGCTTACAGTCAATGAGGCGATTCTGAAATATTCCGATGCCGATGAAAGCATCCTCACCGACAGAACAAAGGCCTTTGATTATGCCAAAAAGGTCGGCCTTGAGCCGGAGGAAAGATGGGGCTTGGGAAAGATCCTCACCGAGATATTTGATGAGGTGGCAGAGGCCAAGCTGATCCAGCCCACCTTTATTACAGAATATCCGACTGAAGTGTCGCCGCTATCAAGAAAAAATGATGACAATCCCGATATTGTTGACCGTTTTGAACTCTTTATCTGCGGCAGGGAAATGGCCAATGCCTTCTCAGAGCTCAATGATCCCATAGACCAGCGGGAACGTTTTGAAGCGCAGGTTGCAGAGAAAGACGCCGGCGATGAAGAGGCCCATTTTATGGATGCCGATTATATCAGGGCACTGGAGTATGGTATGCCGCCTACTGCCGGCGCCGGCCTGGGAATCGACAGGATTGTAATGTTGTTAACAGGCTCTTCATCCATCAGAGACGTGTTGTTCTTTCCCCATATGAGACCCGAAGAAGGGCGTAAATCTGCTGCAAAAGAGCTTAAGGAAAAATAAATGGCTCTTCCCTATGAAGTTTTCATTGGCCTGAGATATCTCAAGGCCAAAAGAAAGCAGACTTTCATATCCATTATCACCTTCATATCCATTGCCGGCGTTGCTGTCGGTGTAATGGCGCTTATCGTTGTCCTTTCAGTAATGACAGGTTTTCACGAAGATCTCAGAGATAAGATCCTCGGCACAAATTCTCACATCGTTATTACCTCTTACGGGCAGAGAATGAAGAACTTTGAAGACGTGGTCAGTACAGTGCAGAAAAATAAAGATGTATCGGCGGCGACGCCTTTTATTTATTCCCAGGTCATGCTCACCTCAGAAAAAAATGTAACCGGTGTTGTGGTCAGGGGGATTGATCCTGAAAGGGAGGCAAAGGTTACCAAGGTTTCCAGCAATATGTCACAGGGATCACTGGCCGATCTTTTGCCCTCAGCGGATAACGCTGTTCCGGGAATTGTGGTGGGCAAGGAACTTTCCAGGATGTTAGGTGTCTTTTATGGCGAGGAAATAAATATCGTCTCGCCCCTTGGAAATATGACGCCTCTTGGAATGGTGCCGCGCATGAAGAAATTTCGCGTAGTGGGAATATTTGATTCAGGTATGTATGAATACGATACCTCCCTTGCCTATATCGTATTAAGTGAAGCCCAGAGCTTTTTTAACATGGAAGAAGAGGTGACAGGTGTTGAGGTGAGGGTGACAGACTTCTTCAATGCCCAACTTGTGGCTAAGGAGCTGAAGGCTTCACTCGGTTATGGTTACTCCGTGAGGGACTGGATG
>JADFVM010000064.1 GCA_015222555.1 Pseudomonadota bacterium | reverse complement strand
GGGGTGATGGTGTTGAGTCAGGTCTATGGCAGAGAGTTAAGCGAAATAGCAGACCCTGAAAGAAAAAGGGCAGTCGCGTTCAGCCTCGGAGAAAAGATGGTGCAGCGATTCCTCGATGAATATGGCACGATTATATGTGAAGAAATCCAGGAAAAGGTGATGGGAAGGTCATTCAGCTTGCTCGATCCGGAAGACAAACAGGCATTTGAGGCAATGGGTGGACACAGTACGGCATGCCCATCCGTGGTCGGAAAAGGGGTGGAGTGGGCTGCGGAACTGATCGAGGAAGAAAAGGCCAAGGCAAACCGTCAGTAATTGTGAACAAATAATTTGCGTTGGGGCAAGGTTATCAGCCTCCGGGGTCTCTTCAGGGGCAAACATCTTGTAAGCCATGCCGGTTTAAGGCTATTCTATTATGGCTTCAAATGCCAGGTCGTATTTGTCACTTCGATATAGGGACTCCTCACATTCGATTGCCTGACCATCTTCCAGGTAGGTAACCCCTTTGATGAGAAAAACCGGTGAGTCCTTTCTAAGGCCGAGCAAAGAGGCTGCATTACCCGAAATTGTTGTAATGCTTAGGTTTTGGGAATGCCGGTGCGGCTTGCAGCCATATTCATTTTCAAACACCTTCCACAGGGAAGAAGAGAGTTCCTGTTTCTGTATCCCAGGGCAGAGATCTGTTCGAATATATCGTGTTTCCAGCATCATGGGGACGTCATTGGCCAGGCGCAGCCGATTAAGTTTGACAATTTTATCCCCCTTTCGAAGGCCGAGCCTTTCCTGGGCAAAGGCGTTCGCCGACACCACTTTCTTGCTCAGCACCCGCGTGGATGGCGTGAGGCCCATCTCTTTCATGTTTTGGGTGAAGCCCAGGACTTTCCTGAGGTCCCTCCTCACCTTTCCCATTCGCACGAATGTGCCCTTCCCGGCCTTCCTTTCGAGGAAGTTTTCATGAACGAGGTCATTCAGAGCACGCCGTATGGTGGTGGATGAAATGCCGTATCGTTCGTTGAACTCTCGCTCTGACGGGAGAAGATCCCCTTCCTGTAAGTCTCCCTTTAATATCTTCTTTTTGATGTCTTCTTTCAATTGATAGTAAAGGGGGATTTTTGACTGTTGATCAATAACCATTTATATCACCTGCCTTAAGGTCCAGGAGCACGATGCAACCTTCGTCATCTCTTTCCCTGATCCTATTTAATACTATTGTAAATATGTATTATTACCATATTGGGAGACTGTCAACTCAAAACTGCTCGATCATCGGGAAGGCTTGCCTCCCTCACGATTGTTTTAGAGAATGACACTGATTTTCAAAAATGAATGGATAAAACAGAGGGCCGCTTGGATTTTGAAAAAAAACGACCGGAACAGTCCCTGCAGTGACCAAAAAAAACACACCGAAAAAAATCCCTTGACCAATAAGATAACATTGTAATATTATACTAAAGTTGATAGTTTGACGTGATGGTGATGAGCGGGCGCGGTATTAGGATCTGTTCTTCCATGGGGAGG
>JADFVM010000377.1 GCA_015222555.1 Pseudomonadota bacterium | reverse complement strand
GCATTCCCCGCGGCTTGCCGCGATATATTAAGAAGGTTATCTCCGCGCTCATACCCCGCTGCTTGCGGCGGGGTGATTGATTGTGGCTTGATGGGTACGACAACGAAGTATATGCTTAATAAATATCGTGTCTTCTCTGTGGATTGAAATTAGTTAAGCTTTGAAAGATAGGTCCTTAGGAGTAAAAAAATGTATTCACTAATTTTCTCAATAATATTATTAGCACTTGTCATGGGAGTTTACCTCCTCATTAAGAAGAAAAAAACTGAAAAAATTGAAAAAAAGATTGCCAAGGCCAAGGAGTACGGCCTACATGAACCTGTGTCAATTCACCCCTATATCGACCCTGCCAAATGCATTGGCAGCGGCGCTTGCGTTAAGGCCTGTCCAGAGAAGGACATCATCGGTTTATCTGGTGGAAAAGGTGTAACAATCAATGCATCACAATGCATAGGACATGGTGCCTGTGCGGCTGCCTGCCCTGTTGGTGCTATTACACTGGTTTTCGGCACAGAAACGAGAGGCGTAGATATTCCTTACGTCAGTCCTAATTTTGAGACCAATATTGAGGGCGTTTACATCGTTGGAGAGTTGGGAGGGATGGGACTTATCAAGAATGCTATTACCCAGGGGCGTGAAGCTATTGAATACATCTCCTCAGCACTCAAAGAAGAGGGGAATAAAGATAAAGGGAGCTATGATGTGATTATTGTAGGGGCCGGGCCGGCGGGGATCGGTGCCTCCCTAGCAGCCTTCAAACAGAAACTGTCTTTTCTGACTATAGAGCAGGGTGATATTGGTGGAACGGTATTTAATTATCCGAGAAACAAAGTTGTAATGACTTCACCAGTCGAACTTCCAACCTATGGAAAGGTAAAGCTAAAAGAGGCAAGAAAAGAGGAACTCCTGGAACTCTGGATGGATGTGATTAATAAAACGGGGCTGAAGATCAATGTCCACGAAAAAATGCTTTCCATAAACAAACATGACAAAGGGCATTTCAAGGTAGGAACAAGCAAAGGTGAATACAAATCTCGAAAGGTGATCCTTGCTATCGGTCGCCGTGGAACTCCCCGAAAACTTGGAGTGCCGGGAGAAGATCTGCCTAAGATCACCTATAGGCTACTCGATGCGGAACAACATGAAAACCATAATGTTCTGGTGGTCGGTGGAGGGGACAGTGCTGTAGAGGCGGCTCTGGCAATTGCAGACCAGCCGGGGAACAGGGTTATATTATCTTACAGAAAAGACGCCTTCAGTCGAGTCAAGCCAAAAAACAAGGAACTTCTCGACAGAGCCTTAGCAAAAAAATCACTTAAAGTTGCCCTTAATTCAAATGTTAAGGAGATTAGAGAAAAGGATGTGAAGATTGCTATCGGTGATAAGGTGGGACTCATCAAGAATGACTATGTTTACATCTTTGCAGGAGGCGAGCTTCCCAATGAGTTTCTTAAATCGATAGGGATTAAGATAGAAAGGAAATTTGGCACAGCTTGACAAGACTACTTATCACGCTCCAGAGCAACTAAAACTTATACGTGATGCGAGAAATCATCGAGTCTGTTGTATAGTTCTCTGCCTTCACTTTCTCAAAATAAAGAGAGAGAATCCAGTTTTTGTTGAAATTTAAATAACCGGCAGCGCTATAGGTTATATTATCGTCTGTTTCATCAAACTTTTTAAATTCAGTTCTAAGAGAGGACCCGTTCAATACAAGCTGAAATTTTTCCTTGAAAAATTTACTAATCTCCATGCTGTAAGTAGAATATTTCGAGCTTTCTCGATCAGAAATAACACTATTTATGTCGAGGTTAATATCACTTCCAAACAGCTTATTATTTCTCATCCCAATTTGATAAAGGTGAGACTTTTCGGTGTCAAGTTGATTGCTGTCGTAGTGTAAATTCTGCAATTGGTACCTTCCATAGAGTGTATATCGATCCCGGATGAGGTAACTTCCTCTTACATAATAGGACTGATGATGACCTCTGTCTATTTTGTAATCCATAGATTCAAAGAGCTGGTAGGCCTGAAACTGATTATACCCAACGGTTATGCTCTTTTTGAAGTCTGGCCTGAATGTAAATTCTAATAGCCCATTTGTAAGCTCTATATCATCTGTCTCCTGATCCAAATCAAGGGTCACTGAGCTATAGAATCTGACTTTCCCAATGGGAAAATATGAAAGGCTGCCATAAAGGTATTGTCGGTCTGTTTCTCCTTTGAAGTTATTGTTAACGGCGGCCAGGTTGGCAGACAAGGCCTTATCTTTATAAAAAAAATATAGCCCCCCTGTCTTATAGTCAGAATTAACCTCTTCTGTGTAGGGATCCGGTTTTAGTCCTCCAAAGAATCCTATGCCAAAACTATTTCTTTTATAGGCTAAATTGATTCCATCGACTCGTTCCAAAGAAAGTTCCTTTGGCCACAGCCTTCCCACTGACATGTATACCTGTTCTGATGGATTGGTATATTCCAGGTTGAAGAGATTGATGCGATCATCTTTAATGGAACTGTGATAATTATCTCCTTCAAGTTTCTTTTTTACGCTTGCATCAATATGAAAGGAAAGGCTTTGAGACGTGTTAAATTTATT
>JADFVM010000376.1 GCA_015222555.1 Pseudomonadota bacterium | reverse complement strand
GATTTCCCTGCGAGTTGCTACGCCTTGTCATTCTCGGAAATCAAGTCTTCGTAGTAATTCTCCTATGGTGATTATGCGAAGCGATAGCGATAATCCAGCCCTTTGGAATACGGATTCCGGGGCAAGCCCTGATCAACAAGCAAATCCCCCGTCAACTCGCGACAATATTGCTTATCCATCATACGTGAAAGATAAAAAAAAACAATACATTCCTGGGTGGATTTTTCTATACGTTTAGTTGGACATTTGAAGCCATTTTTTCTAATGACAATCTAGTACTCTGATTCTAGAATCACTTCCGGCTATGTAATGTCAGTTGTATTATTGACGGTTGACGCCACACCAGGGAAAGTGCTATTTCGAAACCAGATTGTGCTTTATAGCGTAAAAAGTAGCCTGCATACGATTTTTTATCTCTAATTTTTTATAGATGTTATTCACATGTGTTTTTACTGTATCTATAGTTATACAGAGCTTGGTCGAAATCTCGCGGTTGTATTTTCCTGCGGCAAGTAAAGAAAGGACTTCCAACTCTCTCTTCGTTAAAGCTATCGGATCCATATCTGACCGAGAATTACCAACAAGTAGTGGAATCAATTTTCTGCTTAGCCAAACGTCTCCTGAATAAACCGCTTTCAGGGCCTTTCCCAGACTCTGGATAGGGTCATTGCTGCCTAATATACCGACGATTCCTTCTTTGACCATCTGTCTTTCCTGTCTAGGTGTAAAATTGCTATTAATCATTACAAATTTTATCTCTTTCTTTGCCTTCTCTCTTATCTTAGACAAAAAATGAGGTCCATTTTCTATCAGAACCTGAGAACAGAGAAGGACAATGTCCGGTTCACCCTTTTCAGCCCAGTAAATTGTTTCTGTCACGTTTATGGCTTTGTTAATCAATTCAAAGCTACTCTCTTTCGAAAGCAGATCGCCTATTCCATGGCTGGCGATAGATGAAGAACAGCTTACTAAAACTTTGATCCTTAAATTACTCATCCACCCCTTTTTTTAGCCGGAACCCCGGCGAAATTAAAAATTATTATTTAGACTTTTTGATAATTGACTGGAAGAAAAAACGTTTCTGCCTAAAGACCACTATGAACAAATCAAATTATCTTACTAAAATTGATTGCAAAAAATGAACCATAATAACATTGCGTTTCCCTTGCGGGTCAAATCCAGACGAAGGCTCGCTTGTGATCTTCTCTTCCGGGAAGCAGAAATGGTTCGATAAAACCATAGCAGGCAGGGCAAAGTCAATTGTAAAGTCTGATCATCATATAGAAGACATCTCCAGAAGCGTATCAGGGAAGTTTCTCCAGAATACGCTTAAAAAATGGCATGCAAACTTTTTAACAGGAAGTGCCTCATGAAATTGTACAATTATGTTGGAACCGGGACCATATTTTAACGACCAGTACCGTCATTTGACTTTATTTCACTATAAGCACAGAATTATTAATGTGAATTCAGGTCCTTTCTTGCTATGCCCGAGGGCTGACGGCACAAAACAGAGCCCAGCCCATTCCATCGACGTTTCCACCTTAACGCCCTCTTTCATGACATAAAGCCGACGCCAATCCGCAGCCGGTATCTCCGCCAGCCGGATTCAGCATGAGTAAGGAGGTGACAACCTGACTGACTGACTGACTGACTGTCCGTCCAGCCCTGGCTTTCCTTGCGAAGAGATAAATGTTCCGTCATTGATTTATTCAGCCCCAGTACATGAACCAGATCCAGATAAACAGGAAGACCTCCTAATGCCGTCATCTCCGATTGGCTTTCATCGGTTTCATAGTTGAAGGAAGTGCCCCTTGTGCCATAATACCATCACCTCGTTGATGATAGTTTTTTTCTCGCAAAAACATTCAATCTCCCCAGCCTTACCGGGATCAACGAGCTTTTTTATTCTTTTGATGGTGAATTGGGGTCACTGAATACACTTGACATTCACAGCATAAAAATGTTATAAATTCTTCTTTTTAAAAAATGACACAAAGAGTAGCGGAGGAATACGTTGGCAAATCATAAATCGGCAATTAAAAGACATAAACAAAGTCTTGTGAAAAGAGAAAGAAACAGAGTTGCAAAATCAACTCTGAAAACAGTAGCCAAAAAGGTTGAGACAGCCCTTGTTGAGAATAACGCTGATGTCGCAAATGAGGCATTAAAAACTGCTATCGTTACGTTTGACAAAGCGGCCGGGAAAGGGATTATTCATGCCAAGACGGCATCCAGGAAAATCTCTCGTTTGACAAAAAAGGTGAATTCCATAGCCGCCTAGCTTTTATTTTAAGCCAGATTGAACATGAATTTAAAGGGACTCTGTTTTGAGTCCCTTTTTTATTTCTCCCACCATCAACTGCACAATTTAAACACTAGAAGTTCAAGCGCCCTTTCCTTATCGATGGGACTTGACTTGAATTTCAGATCCAAATCAAAGAGGCGGTCATAAGCTTCCCTCAACTCTTCTTCTTTAAACAATTTGATCTGTTTTAAATAATCCTTAAAAACAAAGGGAGGAAGTTTCACCCTTAGTCTAACTTCACTTTCTCCGCCTCCTCTTTTCATAATATCCAGCCCCATCCAGATAAGTCTCAACTGCCGGACAATCAAGTTGAGAATTAAAAGAGGACTTTCTCCACCGTCCAGTAAGCGTTTAAGGTTTTCCAACGATTTTTTCAGATTTTTTTTACCCAGCGCATCAATGAGTTGAAAAACCGTTCTTTCTCTCATATCAATGGTGACAGCTTCTATGGCTTCCAGCTCAATTCTATTACCCTTATCACCTATATAAATTGAGGCTTTTTCTATTTCATTTGCTACAGAGCTGAGATCGTTGCCAACGATATCTACCAGGCATCGCGCTGCATTGTCAGAAATCTCAAAGCCCTTTTTCTTTGCTATCCAATTAATCCATTTCGGCATTTCTCTTTCATAGGGATGATTATGCTCTACAAGCGCCCCCTTCTTCACCAGTGTTGAAAAGAAGGTTTTTCTCTTATCCACATCACCACCAATCATAAGTAGTGTTGTCGTTGGGGAGGGATCATTAAAATAGGGTAACAACACTTCCCGTTCCTGTGATTTCAGTTTGTCGGCATCCTTTAATATGACAAGCCGCCTCTTCGCCATCACAGGAAATGTTGACAGCACCGACATAATCTTTGACATGTCCGCCTCGCCAGCATGAAAGAGGTCAAAATTAAAGTCAGCCATACCGCCCTGCAGGGCAATCGCTTTGATTTTGGACACCGACTGCTGCTTCAGGAATTCATCGTTGCCATAAATGAAATATAAAGGATCTACAACATCATCCCTGAGTTTTCTTAACAGTTCTTCCGCTTTCATCAAAAGCCCTCAAAGATCCTGTCAACAATAAGTTCTGCAAGCTCATCAGCAACAGTTTCCTTTGCTTCATTTTTATTGATTTCCGCAAGGTCTTCATTTCCGGGTTCAACTTTGTAGTCTTTAACTTCCCTCAACCCTTTGCCTGTCCAGAGGATTTCTTCCCGCTGCCGATATTTCAGTCTAACATCAACCGTAACTTCAACCCTGTAGTCGCGGACTTGATCGGCAGAGGAAAAGGAGACGGGGCGATTTTCAAAGGAGCTTATGCTGCCCGTCAAAAGCGCGTCTGCCTGATCTTCGGGAACAACGCTAAGGCGTTTTACCCTGGAGAACTCCTTTGCAAGCGATGATTCCAGCAGTGTTGCCATGTCTGCTTCGAAAGTTTTATTGTCAAAAGGAAGGATCGCCACTGTCTTCACATCGGACGGTAAGGTATCACCGAAACCTCTCAAATGATAACCACAGCCTTGAAGAAGGAGAATTGATATGACAAGAAGTTTCAGAACCATTTGCCTTAACATCACTTAGTTCCCAACAACAATGTTGACGAGTTTTTTAGGTACAACAATGACCTTCCTCAAACTCATCCCCTCTAAAGACCGTTTAACTTTTTCATCGGCCATAGCTGCCGCCTTAATCTCATCTTCAGAAGATGACGCAGCCACAACAACTTTGCCCCTCACCTTACCGTTTACCTGGACAACGATGGTAATCTCATCTTCTGCGGCAGCTTCAGGATCAAAGGCCGGCCAGGGCGAGATTACAGCGCTTCCCTCCTTGCCCAAAAGCTCCCAGAGTTCTTCCGAAAAGTGGGGCACAATGGGACAAATAAGTAGAACAACCACCTCTATCGCTTCTCTCAACACCTCTTTATGGGTGCCTGTTTTTGTCTCGAACTGGCCCATTAGATTGACAAGTTCCATAACAGCACTGATGGCTGTATTGAAATGAAACCTGTCACCCAGATCTTGAGTTACCTTTTTTATGGTTTGATGAAGTTTTCTCCGCACCTTTCTGGCATCGCTGTCTAACTCAGCCTCTCCACCGTAGGCAGTGACATCTTTTATGATGTTAAACCGCTCATATACAATCCTCCAGACCTTGTTGAGGAAGCGATATGCCCCTTCAACACCGGCCTCGCTCCATTCCAGGTCTTTTTCCGGCGGGGCGGCAAAAAGTGAAAAGAGCCTGGCCGTATCAGCGCCGTAATAATTTATCAGGTGATCGGGATCGACGGTGTTTTTCTTCGACTTGGACATCTTTTCCGTCCGGCCTTTAATGATCTCTTTATCACAGTGAATGCACTTTTCCCCCTCGACTTCATCGGGCGAAAGCCAGCCATGTTCGGGACATTGCTGAGACTCCATGCAGACCATTCCCTGAGTTAAAAGATTCGTAAAGGGCTCATCGCCGGAGATTAAATCCATGTCTCGCAAAACCTTGTGAAAAAATCTCGCATATAAAAGATGCATTACAGCATGTTCAATGCCGCCTATATACTGGTCTACGGGCAGCCAGTAGTCAGCTTTATCCCTGTCCAGAACACCTTTATCATACCTTGGCGAGGCATAGCGGGCGTAATACCATGATGATTCCACAAAGGTATCCATGGTATCCGTCTCTCTTCTGGCCGGCCCCTGACAACTTGGACAGATTGTATTAACGAAGGATTCTATGGCCGCCAGGGGTGAAAGCGCCTTTGCATCAAAGTCAATATCCTCAGGCAGTGTTACAGGGAGATCGCTTTCGGGAACGGGCACAGCGCCACACTTGGCACAATGAATAATTGGAATCGGTGTTCCCCAGTAACGCTGCCTCGAAATGCCCCAGTCTCTTAACCTGAAATTGACGGTACCCTTCCCCGCGTTCTTTTCTTCCAGATCTTTAATAATGGCTACCTTGGCTTCCTCACTGTTCATGCCATTAAAATCACCTGAATTATCCATCAGGCCAGCCTCTGTGTATGCGGCTTCCAATGTTTGCCATGATATCTTTTCACCCATGGGTTGAATGACGACCTTGATAGGGATGTCATACTTTCCGGCAAATTCAAAATCCCTTTGATCATGGGCCGGCACGGCCATGACCGCCCCCGTACCATATTCCATTAGGACAAAATTAGCCGTATAGACAGGTATTTTTTCTCCATTGACAGGATTGACGGCATAACCTCCCGTAAAAACCCCTTCCTTCTCCCGGCTATCATCGGTCCTTGCTATCCTGTCCAGCCCCTTCATGCGCTCAACAAAAGCCTTAACCTCGGCTTCCTGATTTGTTCCAAACGCAAGCTTTGAAACCATAGGATGCTCAGGCGCCAGAGACATGAAAGTGGCGCCAAAAAGCGTATCAGGACGGGTGGTAAAAACCTTTATGACATCATCACTTCCATGGATCTTAAAATCGATTTCCGCACCTGTGCTTTTTCCGATCCAGTTTCTCTGCATGGAAAGAACCCGCTCCGGCCATCCGGGCAGTTTATGAGTAAATTCCAGCAACTCTTCTGCATATTCAGTGATCTTGAAAAACCACTGTTCCAGTGATTTATCGACGACCTTAGCGTTGCAGCGCCAGCATTCTCCGTCACCGGAAACCTGTTCATTTGCCAATACGGTCTGGCATGTATTGCACCAGTTCACCGTTGAATCTTTTTTGTAAACAAGTCCTTTCTCGAACATTTTAACGAATACAAGCTGCTCCCAGCGGTAGTATTCGGGATGACAGGTTGCAATCTCCCTGGACCAGTCATAGGAAAAGCCCATTTTTTTAAGCTGGGTGCGCATGTAGTCCATATTTTCATAAGTCCACTTGGCAGGATGAGAGCGGTTCTGGATGGCAGCATTTTCCGCGGGCAGACCAAAGGCATCCCAGCCCATGGGATGAAGGACATTGAAGCCCTGCATTTTTTTAAAGCGGGCAATAACATCACCAATAGAGTAGTTTCTCACATGGCCCATATGGATCTTGCCGGAAGGATAGGGAAACATCTCAAGGATATAATACTTTTCCTTGACGGGGTCTTCACTCACCTGGTAGACCTTGTCGTCCTCCCATATTTTCTGCCACTTTTCCTCTATCTTCTTAGCGTCATAACGCTCATCCATTTAGCTTCCTCCGATGTTTATAAACCTAGAAAAAGCAGTTGGCGCGGATAGAGAGTGCAACATATTGGTTTCACAGTGTTTTCAAAAAATCTTAGCTTCACCCATAGGTTAAGCGGGCATTTT
>JADFVM010000063.1 GCA_015222555.1 Pseudomonadota bacterium | reverse complement strand
TCATGTTCAATGGACATGAAGATTTAATGTCTGCTATAGTGTAAGCATTTGGTAATGAACTAATTATTTTTTTGTCTCTCTGGAGGGTGAGTTTATGGAAATAAAAGCGCCGGAAAACCTCATCGTTATCCCTACTTATTGGGCATCGGCAGATGGACCTCAAAAGAATGAAGAGGTTGTGTATGATCACCCTACATTACTTGATACGGAGGGAACTCTGGCACGATGCGTGGAGAGTCTTGGGATTCTTGAAGGACATGACTTTGATGTCCTCATTGTTGCCGGTGCCAGCACACCGGAAATTCAAAATGAGATGGCAAGAAAGACAAGAGAAATTGTCAGGCATGCAAGGAGATCTCTTGCGGGACATGTCTACCTTTTTGCTGAAGGTGATCTTGACATATGCCGTGAGGTTATCGATGAACTTCCGCCATCAGGTAAAAGCTTCGTAGAGGTTCAGGGCTACAGCAATATTCGCAATGCGACATTAACACTCTCATCGTTAATCGGGGCGGAGCGAGTTATTATGATCGATGACGATGAATACATCACTGATCCTCACTACTTAGATAAAATAGTCAGCAAACTTGGCACACGTGTGGGAGGAAAGACCGTCGACGGTCTGGCCGGACGATACGTGAATCCAGACGGGACGTGGCAGACAAAAAGGGAAGATGAATCCTGGGCTACTTTCTGGCCCAAGAATCATTACATCAATGAGACCTACAGGCAGCTTCTTGAAGGTGATGAACTGCCGGAACTTATGGAAACGCCAATGGTTTTCGGTGGATGTTTGGCGCTCACAAAGCACCTTTATCAGCGCATTCCTTTTGACAGACGTATACCGAGAGGTGAGGATATTGACTATTTGATAAATGCACGCATGTTCGGCTATCGCTTCTTCATGCACCGAGACCTTGCCATTGTCCATGACCCCCCGCCCAAGCCTCACTCTACCTGGAAGTTGATGCGGCAAGATATAGTTCGATTTATTTATGAACGGCTAAAACTTTTGGAACAGGTTCCAATGCCAAACATGGATAAAGTAAGCTTAGAAGACCTGGAGCCTTATCCCGCCGTTTTTCTTGATGAAGACATTATGGACCGTTTTTTCAGGACTACCAACCTTCTTGCCATTGATTACCTTTCTCGTGGCCAGACTGAAGATGCCAGAGAGTGTCTTGAAAATGTGGCTATAGCAAAAGAAGCTCACGACAGGCCCCGTGACAGTTTTACGGCCCTGGTTCACCTTCAGGAGGTCTGGGCGCAAATGCATAAAGGGATTTCTCAGAACAAAACCTGTCGTGAAAGGGTAAGAGAACTGCTTGTTCACTGATGGCCCTCGTCCTGAAAAAAATAAAGAGCAGATTTTCTAAATCTTTTTTACTAGTATAGCATCTATAAGAGCATGGATTATTCAATTTACGAACCGCATATTGATTTTATATACACCACACTTCTTATGATATGGGGTGGCAGCTGTGTCGGCATAGGTTTCCTGGCGATTCCATACATCTTTAAGCATATGGACTCCAACACAGAGGCTTCCCAGCTTACCACGCGAATATTAAAACGGCAGGACATACTGATCCGCATAATTGCCTTGACCATGATTGCAGTATTTTATTTCAAGAGCAAGCTGTCCTACTCATACCAGCATATGGAGTGGGCGTCCTATGTGGCTGTTTTGCACTTCTATATCTTTGGAAAGGTCGTTTCCAGAAGGTTGTGGAAGATGCGTGATAAAATAGGAACCTTCGATACGCCTTCAGATGGTGATAGGCAACGCATCAGATTTCACCGCTTACATATTGTCGGACGCATTCTTTACACGGGGCAAGTGCTTGGTGTTGTAGTGCTCTTATATCTCCATGCTTTCGGATTGGGAACATCATAATCCGAAGCTTTCTGCTGTAATCGACCTGTGGCAGGCCAAGTATTATTTCGGGCTTTTCAGCATGGTGTGACCTATAGCTGTTTTTTGTCACCAGTGTAGATTTTGTTTTACCCTCTCCCTCAGACTTTCCAAAACAGAATACATGACTGGCACAACAACGAGTGTGAGAATCGTTGCGAAGGCAAGGCCGAAGATGACGGCCACCGCCATAGGGCCCCACCACTGCGAACTTTCACTCCCCGTAATCCATGACATCTTTTTAAAATCGAAGTAGTAGCCTGTTGCCATAGGGAGGAGACCAAGTATGGTCGTCACGGCTGTTAGTAAAACGGGCCGCAATCGGGTCATTCCGCCATTAATGATGGCCTCCCTCTTTTCCTGGCCCCGTTCCCTAAGTTGAATAATATAATCGAGAAGAACAATGGCATTATTTACCACCACACCGGCCAGGCTGATGACGCCTATGCCGGTCATAATGATACCAAAAGGTGTTCCCGTAATCATGAGCCCTGCAAAAACACCGATAAGGGACAGAAGGACTGAGAACATGATAATACTTGACGTTATGATGGAATTGAATTCCAGGACAAGGATAAAGGCGATAAGAAGGACGGCAATGATAAAGGCCTTTTTCAGAAATGCCTCTGATTTTTTCTGCTCTTCCTGCTCTCCTGTATATTTAATGCTGTAACCTGCAGGCAGGTCTATGGTTGCAACACTTTCCTGCACTTCTTTAAGAACCTCTGTGGATAATCTCCCCTCCGCTTCTGCCGAGATAGTGATCACTCGTTTCAGGTCCTTGCGCATAATTGTGCCGGGTCCTCCTGCCAGCTCTATTCGCGCCACATTGGAAAGCGGTATCTGCTTGCCTTCGTGAGCGATAGTAATATCCTTAATATCCTGAATGGAGTTACGCCTTTCCCTTATGAATCTTACGGTAATATCATATTCCTCTTCCAGCTCTCTGTAGGTGGATGCTTCAGTCCCTTTAATGGCCGTCTGTATGGTTGATGCTATTTTTCTTGTCGTAAGATCATAAAGTGCCGCCCTATCCCTGTCTATCCAGACTTTGACTTCAGGGCGGCCAACTTTGTAATCATCCTCAAGGTCAACCAGGCCGGGGATATCTTTAATATTAAGTCGGATCTTTGCGGCAAGACTGCCCAGCTGTTCATAATCATCACCGGAGATTTCGATATTCACAGGTGGCCCAGTTGGAGGTCCGTGCTCCTCTTTCGCCACCTTTATTGTGCCACCTATGATTGACTCCACCTTTTCTCTTATCTTCTCAGTTGTCACGACGGAGGAGATTTTCCTCTTTTCCATGGCGATAAAATCGATTGCTACCCGTGCCTTGTTGGAAGGCGCTGAATCTCCGCCGAAATCAAATGCCCCTGTAGAGATCCCTACGTTGGCCACAAACTGGCTGATATCTTCCGGCATGGTATGAATAATTTTTTCCACTTCCTTTGTGACGGCATCCGTTGTTTCAACGTTAGTACCTAGTGGCGTCTCAACTTCAATAAAAACCTTGTTAGGGTCTGTGTCCGGGAAAAACTCCACTCCATGTCCGAAGAAGGCATACAAAATAATGACGAGGATTAATGTGGCGGTAGACAATCCCAGCG
>JADFVM010000375.1 GCA_015222555.1 Pseudomonadota bacterium | reverse complement strand
TTCCTCTTTCCTCTTTCCTCTCTTCTCTTTTACTAGGTCCCCTATTCCCTACATGAGATGGGTTGCAACAACCCATTTTTAATTTGACATGGTGTATCACCACTGTTACACTTAAATTTAATTTTATCTGGAGGAAAAGATCATGCCAGCTCAAAATCCACGTATAAATGTAGTCCTGAACAATTTGCTTTACCAGGATGTCCGACTTCTGGCAGAAAAGGATAATGTCTCATTGTCCGCTAAGGTCAGGGATTTGCTCAAAGAGGCCATGGAGATTCAAGAGGATATCGCCCTTTCTGGATTTGCCGAAAAAAGGGAAAAATCATGGAATGACTCTAAGGCGCTTAGCCATGATGATGTATGGTCTTAAGATCTCGCTTTTGTGGAAAAACAATGGCATACAAACTCAACTACCATCCGGACGTTAAAAAAGCAGACCTCCTTAAAATTGATGCGAAAAATAGGAACATGATAAAGAGAGCCATTGAAGAACGCCTTACCACACGACCTGAAGTCTATGGAAAGCCACTACAAAGAACCCTTAAAGGATATTGGAAGTTGAGAGTTGGAGATTACCGGGTGGTTTTTAAAGCTTTGAATAGCAGTATTTTCATCTTTGGTATAATTCACAGAAAAGAAGTCTACAGGCTCATCAAGAAACGGATAGAAACTTAAGACCCGCCTGTTCAACACATCCAAAACCATTAAACGATTTTCGTCATCAACAACAATATGAGAAAATGGGTGTTAAGTTTTGGGTTTTTGATTCCTGTCAGTGGTGGTCTTTACTATCCGAGTGATAATATTGATAATTGAGCGTATTTCCGTATACATATCATCTAATGGTGAATATCCGTTAAAGAAACCGGACTCTGCCAATAGCCGCTCCCGCCGCTTTTATGAACAGGGCAAGGCGTCAAAATTCAGTGGAATGGATGTGGAAGCTGCAGAGGACTTACTTGCCGCCCTCGACGCTGCCGAATCCCTTTCTGACCTCAGTCCTCTAAGAAGCCTAGGCTTGCACAAGTTGAAAGGAGACAGGGCCGGACAATGGGCAATGACTGTCAACGGCCCTTGGCGAATTTGTTTCCGTTTCAGAAACGGAAACGCCTATGACGTTGAGATCACAGATTATCATAAGGGGTAAGACCATGAAACCAATTCATCCCGGACGGATCCTGAAAAGGGAACTTGCAGCCCGCAATCTCTCAGCAAACAAACTGGCGCTTGCCATTCGCGTGCCCTCAGGCCGTATCACACAAATCCTCAACGAAAAAAGGGGGATAACAGCAGAAACAGCGCTGCGCTTTTCTCGATATTTTGGCAATAGCGCCCGCTTCTGGGTGAATCTGCAGTCCCGCTACGAGCTTGCGCTTGTAGAACGGAACATTGGCGCCAGAATTAAAGCAGAAATTGAAACGCAATCACAGATTCACCTTTAGCTCATGTTCACCCCGTTCAATTGACGCAGTCACAGCTTGACGGGTTAAATTGACGAATTCACAGTTTACCAGGTTAAATTGACGGAGTCACAGCATGGCGCATTTAACAAAGGCATCGCGCATTTAACTTGTCGAAGCGTATTTAACAAAGGTGCAATGTATTTAACCGTGGCGTCATCTGTCATCTGACC
>JADFVM010000374.1 GCA_015222555.1 Pseudomonadota bacterium | reverse complement strand
TCTGTCGATAATTACCAAGAATTAATATGGATTCAGGCGATGGCTTCATTAATTAATCCAATCTTGAGACAGGATGGTTATCTGCCCTTTTTATGATTGTAATAACTATATTATGTAATAGCAGAGAGTGTAATATGTCGATCAAATAAAAAAGTGCATTGAAATTGTGGAGATACCTTTTTAAAGAGATTAAGACCCATCCATCATTACCAAATCCCACCAGTCTTCACTGCGATGGTAGCGAATGATGTAGGTACATCCGTCCTCGGCCTTAACCTTAAAATAATCTTCATCCTCACCATACCACCTGTCTATAATCTTCTCTATGGCATACTCCTGTTCGCCCATTGAAAATGAGAGAGGCCTTTCATTGGCTTTGTACCCGGAGTATGCCTTGACTTTAATAATTATCATCCGGCTGCCTTGTCTCGTTGTTTTGTTGGAAAAATCAGCATCGTATGACATTATATTCTACCAGTAGGCTATATCATTTACAAGAAAGCTTGTTCAAGCTATGAATTATCAAACTTGAATAAATTCCTTCGGTTGAAAGAATATGGAAAGGAGATTAAATGAATGCTAAGGCAAAGATTGCTGTTGTTGGGGCAGGTGGTGTGGGCGGCTATTTTGGCGGTCTGCTGGCAAAGGCCGGTTTGGATGTCTTCTTTCTGGCAAGGGGGGAACATTTAAAGGCCATAAAAAAAAATGGCCTGAAGGTGGAAAGCTATCGCGGGGACTTTGATGTGAAGGTCAAGGCCGGCAATGATCCTGCCATGATCGGTCTTTGTGACATTGTTCTTTTTTGCGTGAAATCTTTCGATACGGAGAGTATGGCAGAAAGGATAAAACCTCTGGTCGGACAATCGACGGTCATTATTTCTTTTCAAAACGGTGTTGAAAATGAAGAGATTATTGGTAATGTGCTGGGGAGTGAAAAGGTGATGGGCGGGGTGGCTTTCATCGGTTCGCGTATTAAGGCGCCCGGCGTTATTTTGCATACCGCCGCAGGGAGTATGACCTTTGGTGAGTTGGAGGGGGGCACATCAGAGAGGGGTAGGGGTTTGTTGAAGTTATTTGAAAACGCCGGCATTGAAGCCATATTGTCAGAAAATATCAAAAAGGCGATGTGGCAGAAAATGGTCTGGAACTGCGGCTTTAATGCCATTACTGCGCTTAGCGGGAGCTCTGTGAGTCAGCTTTTGTCTGTCGCTGAGGCCAGGCAGGTTGTTAAAGATGCCATGGATGAAGTCCTCTCTGTCGCGAAGGGCTTGGGCGTTGCCCTTAGAGAGGATTTGCCGGGAAAGACGATCACCCATACTGAAAAGCAGGGCGAAATAAGGACGTCTATGCTTGTCGATCTTGAAAATGGGCGAAAAGTTGAAATTGAAGCGTTGAACGGTGCTGTCTCGCGCTTAGGTAAAAAGCTGGGCATGCCAACACCTGTTAATGATACTCTTTATGCCGCATTGAAGGCGATTAATAAAATGCGAGAGTAGTCGCCTTCTTGATTAACCCCTCAGTTCTTCAAGATCCTCATGGTAGGATAGTTCCGCTTTGCCTCGTGCGTCTTCAAGCCACTTTTTAAGGACCTCCTTTCTTCTCTGCGAAAGGATTTTTTCCTTGAAAAGATCTTTTTCTTTTTCAAAGGTCTCCATGTCGATCTCTTGCCGTTTCTTAAGGCGAAGGATAACGGCATCATCGCCTACTTTGAAAACTGTGTCAGCTAATGGCTTATCAGTTGTAAGGGTAAAAGCTTTTTCTACAATATCCTGAGAGACTCCTATTTTTGGAACAAAATTGCTGGACTGGCTGAAATCCCCTGTCTCATCAGCTTTTAGCCGGTTCTGTTTTGCCAATTTTGCTAGCTTTGTTCCCTTTTGAACCTGAGCCAGTATCTTCTCAGCCAACTCAATGGCTTCTTTCTTTGCTTTTTCCATGGCAACGGCTTCCTTTACATCTTTCTTAACTTCATCAAGGGTTGGCTCTCTTGGTTCCTGCTTCCCTAAAAGTGTTAAAATATAAAGTTTTGAACCCGCCTCTAAGGGCCTTCCTATCCATCCCTGATCCATTGTAGATGCTGTTTGGACAAGTTCCTTCAATTCCGCAATAGCCGATGGGATATTACTAAGGTTGAAAAAGTCCGTTGTTTTGTAGGGCAGCTTTTCTTCTTTTGCCAATTCCTCAAGGCTTTTCCCTTTCAAGGCCTCATAATAGATGTCTTCAGCTCTTCCCTCGGCAAGCTCAGCCGATATTTCCGCTTCAATGTTCTTTCTGATCTCTGCCTTGACTTCGGCCATTGCTTTAACCTCTTCTTCTACAATGTCGATGACCTTTATTATATGAAAGCCAAAGTTGGTCTCAACAAGGTCGCTCACTTCCCCTTTTTCTAGTGAAAAGGCAGTGTCTTCGAAAGGTCCCGCCATTTCACCCGCACCAAAGAATCCTAGGTCTCCTCCCTTTTTTGCCGATGTCGTGTCATCAGAGAACTCCCTGGCCAGTTTTGAAAAATCCTCTCCATCCTTAACTTTTTTAAGTATGTCCTCTGCTTTGGCACTGGCAGCATCCTTGTCCTGGTCAGCTTCAAACTTTACAAGAATATGACTGGCTCTGACCTTTCCGGGAGTTGTGAAATCCTCGATAAAGCTTTTATAGTAGTCCTCGTAATCTTCTTTGGTAAGGTTAATTTCTTTGATAAAAGATTGGGGATCAAAGATGGCATATCCCAGGTTGATCTTTTCAGGTATGGTGAAGTCTCCCATATGAGAGGAAAAATAATCCTGCACTTCTTCCTCTGTTGTTTTGGCCTTTTTCTTTAGATCTCCGGGGGAGATCTTTACAAACTCAAGGTTGACCTGAGTTTTCTCCTTTTTGTAACTCTCCAGCACTTCTTCATTTGAAACGGCAGCACCTTTTTTGATAGCCTCTTCCGTTTTTGAGGTCAAAATCTGGTTCCGCTGCTCTTCTTCGTACTCGCTGGGCTTGATACGGTAGTAGCTGAGAACCTTAGTGTAGGTCTCATTGTCAAATCGACCATCCTTTTGGAAGGCGGGGGTGGCCTGAATTTTTGCAGCAATCTCATTCTTGTCTGCCTTAAGTTTCAGCCGACCTGCTTCCTCAACAAGTAAAACCTGGTTAATTAGAGAATCAAGTGTCTGTTTTTTGAGGTTTAGTTTAAGAATGAGCTCATCATTGAATGCATCCTTCAGCATTTCCCTGTAATAGTTAAGGGTATTCTCATAGGCCCTTTGATAATCCTGATAGGCGATATCCTCGCCGTTGATGCTAACGGCAACCCTGTCCTTGCTTCCCTGGTAGGAGCTGAATCCCCAGATGAGAAAGCTGAGTATAAGTCCCACATAGAGAAGTTTTATGACGATAGAACGGGAATGTCTGCGCATCAATCCCAGCATTATTTTAAGCTCCTTAATGAATAGTCTTTTTTATCTATGGAAGAATCCAAGATTTCTGGGGTAATAGTAAAACAGGGCGGGTGAAAAGACAAGAGTTTTTTGTTCCCGCAGCCTTATTTGTCTTGATATATTTATGTTTATTTGATAGCATTTTCTATTTTCTTACGATGGGGCAAATGAAAGGAGTTTTATGATGTTTATTAAGAGATTGGTGGGTTTATTTTCAAGGGACTTGGCAATTGACTTAGGTACAGCCAACACCCTTGTATACGTGAAAGGTAAAGGGATCGCTTCCAGTGAGCCGTCGGTCGTTGCTGTCCATAAGGATTCTAGCGGATCCAAAAAAGTTCTTGCTGTGGGCAACGAAGCGAAAAAGATGTTGGGTAGAACGCCTGGAAGCATTGTTGCCATCAGGCCGATGAAAGATGGTGTTATTGCAGATTTTGAAATCACAGAAGCGATGCTGAGATATTTTATCGGCAAGGTCCACAACAGGAACAAACTTGTCAATCCCAGAATTGTCATTTGTGTTCCCTCGGGGATCACTCAGGTGGAAAAAAGAGCGGTTAGAGAGTCTGCTGAATATGCAGGCGCCAGGGAAGTCTACCTTATAGAAGAACCGATGGCGGCTGCCATTGGGGCTGGTTTGCCTATCACTGAGCCAACAGGAAATATGATAGTAGATATCGGTGGTGGAACGACAGAAGTGGCTGTTATCTCTCTCTCCGGGATTGTGTATAGCCGTTCTGTGAGAGTGGGTGGTGACAAGCTTGATGAGTCGATTGTCCAGTACATTAAGAGGAAATATAACCTTCTTATTGGAGAGATGACTGCTGAGTCAATCAAAATGACCATCGGTTCCGTTCATCCCAAAGGTGATATGAAAACGATGGAGGTGAAAGGGAGAGACCTTGTTGCCGGCATCCCCAAGACACTGGAAATAACCTCAGACGAGATAAAAGAAGCGATGACCGAGACTGTCAATGCCATTGTTGAGGCCGTGCGGATTGCACTTGAAAGAACGCCGCCGGAGCTTGCGGGAGAAATCGTTGACAGAGGAATTGTGCTGGCAGGAGGCGGGGCATTGCTGGCGGGCATCGATGAACTGCTTAGCCAGGAAACGGGCCTGCCCGTCATAATAGCAGACGACCCCTTGTCATGTGTTGTTATGGGATCAGGAAGAGCCCTGGATGAATTGGCGTTATTGAAAGAGATTTGTGTAGACGCGTAAAAAACTACCGCAATTGTGAAGCGTTAAATGAGGGAAAGAAGCACCTTCTTTCCCCTCGGATGATTTCCCTAGAGGACCTTTTTTACCATCTCATCAAGCTGTGACTTCGGGATTGCACCGACTATCTGGTCAACAGCTTCACCGCCTTTAAACATTATCAGGGTAGGGATACCTCTCACACCAAATTTCGCGGGAGTCTTCGGGTTATCATCAACATTCAACTTTGCCACCTTAATCTTTCCGCTGTATTCAGTTGCAATTTCTTCCACGATAGGGGCAATCGCTTTACAGGGGCCGCACCACGATGCCCAGAAGTCAATAAGTACCGGTATGTCAGAGGAAATGACCTCCGTTTCAAAGTTGTCATCTGACACGGTCAGAGTATTCTCTCCCATTTGCTCCTCCTTGATCTACGCTATTTAATTATAAGGTCTAATAATAGTTTAGAGATGGCCAAAATGCAAGTGGATTTTGACCAAATTTTATTGACAGGATTATCCTGGCCTTATAGTATCCAGGGGATATAGATTATATTGAAATAAAGGGAATGTTTATGGAAAACCGGGTCATTGCCGCTTTTGAAGAAAGCATAGAGGTTAAAAAACAGTTTGCAAAAAAACAGCTAAAGTCAATAATATCGCTGGCAACATTGGTCTCAGAGACATTTTCAAGAGGGGGGAAATTACTTCTTTTTGGAAATGGCGGATCTGCTGCAGATGCCCAACATGTTGCTGCAGAGTTTGTCAATCGCTTTCAGATTGAAAGGCCGCCCCTGCCCGCCATTGCCTTAACCACAGACACCTCAATTATCACAAGTATAGGTAATGATTACGATTTTTCTGATATATTTTCCAAGCAGGTTAAGGCCCTGGGCCAAAAAGGTGATATCGTCATCGGCATAAGCACCAGTGGAAATTCTGTAAATGTTCTGAAAGGAATTGAAGCGGCTTTGTCAATGGGGGCTTATACTGTGGGCCTTACCGGTAAGGATGGCGGGGAGATCGCCAAAAGAGTGGATATGAATCTCAATGTGGAATCAAATACGACGGCGAGGATCCAGGAAACACATATCACTGTTTGTCATATCCTGTGTGATCTTGTTGACCAGAAATTATTCGGGTCAATGTAAATGAAAAAGAAGTTTGATTGCATAGATACAAGCGGTGTTAAGACCTACTCTATAAAGGATAGAAAAAGTAAGGTTTCTGTTGATGACCTCGGTAGCCCGGCAGGAGAGGGGGTAAGCTTTGAGGCTTTTTTCGACAGTCTTCCAAATATTCTTGCAGCCAGTGACCTGAAGGCCGTTGCTTCAGCTATTGTTGAGAGTCACAGGGCCGACAATCTTGTTGCCCTCGGTATGGGCGCTCACGTTATTAAGGTTGGACTGACGCCTCTTATTATTGACTTTATGGAAAGAGGTATCATCAATGCCGTTGCAATGAACGGGGCCTGTATCGTGCACGACTTTGAAATGGCTTTTTGCGGACAGACCTCTGAGGATGTTGCCGCAGAGCTGGAAGGCGGTACCTTCGGTATGGCCGAGGAAACAGGTCGATTGCTGAATGAGGCGATAAAGGAGGGTGTCGAAAAAGGACATGGCATTGGATTGGCTGTAGGGGAGATGATTTTAAGAGAAAAACTGCCCCATGCAGATAAAAGTATTCTTGCCGCCGGCGCCAGGCTGAATGTGCCTGTTACTGTACATGTTGCTATTGGAACCGATATTATTCATATGCATCCCTACGCCGATGGCGCAGCGCTGGGTGAGGGGAGCCTCAGGGATTTCAGAACTTTTTCGTCTGTCGTCTCAGAACTTGATGGCGGAGTCTATCTCAATGTTGGTTCGGCCGTGCTCATGCCCGAGATATTTCTTAAGGCACTGACCCTGGTTAGAAACCTGGGTCATGAAGTTAAACGTTTTTCAACGGTAAATATGGACTTTATCCAGCATTATCGTCCTACTGTAAATGTTGTCAGACGCCCTACCCAAGATGGTGGCAAGGGATATGCCCTCACGGGCCATCACGAGATCATGGTGCCGCTGCTTTTTGGCATGATTAGGGAGATGATGAAATAAATGTTGATGCGTTATTCCTTTTAATAAGTCATAGAAATCCAAGTCCTCTGGGCGGGGTTACAGAAAAAAACTTTGCTTTAATACAAATGGTAAAAAGTTATCATACTTTTCTTTGACGGCCAAAGAAGAAGTATGCAAAAGAAAGGCCGCCCAAGCCCGGATAAACCGGATAAGTGCCTTCACGAAATTATTTTCTGCAACAAAATGCAGAAACAATTTCTAAGTTACTAAACTTGGCCGTTGGCTTCTCTCATTCCGCAGTTGCCTTCGGCGGTCACAAGAACTCGCTTCGCTCAAACAGCTTGTGCCCTTCTTCCTCAGTCAACGGCTTCACTCGGCTACGTTTTAACGGGAAGGGAAGGCAAACCCTTTTAAGTCATATCAAGCCTTCTTTACTCCTGCCTATTTTCTAATAATCAAGAAGGCCATATAGGCAACATATATCAGAACGAGCAGTGTCGCTTCTATCCTGTTGATACTATGCCTTTTCCCCAGGAACATAAAAACAAAGACAAAAAAGATTGAAAGTATTACCAGTCCCAGGTCGAGGTTCATGTAGAGTGGGTAGGGGATCGCCTTGATCCCGGAACTAATGCCTAAGACAAAGAGAATATTGAAGATATTGGAACCGATCACATTGCCAATGGCAAGATCTGATTTTCCTCTATAGGCTGCCATGACAGAGGCAAAGAGCTCGGGCAGTGAAGTTCCTATGGCCACTATTGTCAGTCCGATCATTGCTTCACTGACGCCAAGGGTTGACGCAACATCCATAGCGCCCGATACGACCATCTTTCCGCCACCAACAAGACCGGCTATTCCAACGACAATGAAGATGAATGATTTTCCCATGCCCATGTCGGTCGTCTCACCAGCCCCTTCTTCGTTCCCCGCTTTAGCAAGTGTAAATATGTAATACATAAAAAGGGCAAATAATATCAATAGTATAGCGCCGTCGTTTCGTGAGAGACGGTCATTTCCTGCGCCGTTAAAAAGAGAGTCGTTGAGAAGGAGGGCAAGGACCAGTGTAATAAAAAAAGCGAAGGGGATCTCTTTCCATACCGTTCCCCTCTGTACTGTAATGGGGGCCACAATGCCGGCTGTCCCCAGGATAAGCAGAGTGTTGCATATGTTGCTGCCGAAAACATTTCCAAGGGCTAGTCCACTGCTGTCATTAATGGATGCGATAATATTAACGAGCAGCTCCGGCGCCGACGTGCCAAGGGATACAATGGTGAGGCCAATGACGAGTTCAGACACCTTAAAATGTTTAGCAATGGAGGAGGAGCCATTGACTAGGAGGTCGCCCCCCTTGGCGAGCAGAATAAATCCGATGGCCAGAAGAAAGAGGGCAAGGAGCATCAGTGCGCCTGTTTGTGTGAAAAATAGAGAGAAAGCGCGACGAGGAGAATGCCTGCGGCAAGATAGAGGATGTCGAGATGCCGGCTATTCCACAGGATCAAGTCAAAGGTTCTTTCTATCGAGTTAATCATATTATTTATATTACTTCCAGGGTTTTCATCACATCCTGTAATCGGGTTCTGTTCTCTTCTGAGAGCCTTGTCAATGGCAGGCGTATCTCTTGAGTTATTTTCCCCATGAGGTGAAGAGCTTCCTTAACAGGGATGGGATTTGTTTCGCAAAAGAGAACCCTGGCGAGGGGCAGAAGCCTGTAGTGAAGCCTTTGAGCCTCTTCATAATTACCGCTGAAGAAGGCGCTGCAAAGTGCTGACATTTCTTTCGGCATTATATTGGATACAACAGATATCACACCGCTACCGCCTATAGACAGAAGTGGCAGAACGGTGGCATCATCCCCTGACATAATGTCAAGCTCTTCTCCGCATAACTCTCTTATCCAGCTGATCTGCTCCATATCTGCCGTGGCCTCTTTAATCCCTACAATATTTTCCAGCTTTGAAAGCCGCGAGATTGTTTCTGGTAGCATGTTGAGTGCAGTACGCCCCGGAACATTGTAAAGCAGCTGGGGAATATCAACTTCCTGTGCAACTTTACTAAAATGCTGAAATAATCCTTCCTGGGTAGGTTTGTTGTAATAGGGTGTGATAAGAAGGACTGCATCGGCGCCGGCCTCTTTTGCATGTTTTGTCAGTGCAATTGTTTCATCCGTTGAATTAGAGCCCGTTCCGGCAATGACGGGGACTTTCCCGCGGGCGGCATCGATGGCGACCTCAATAACATGTTTATGCTCTTCGTGGGCGAGTGTTGCAGACTCTCCCGTCGTACCGCAAGGCACTATGCCGTCTATTCCTTCCGAAATCTGAAAATCAATCAATTCTCTTAGTGCATTTTCATCGACTTCACCATTAACAAAGGGTGTTACAAGGGCGGTATACGCCCCTTTGGGAATCATTTATTCTTTCCTCCGTAGATATTTTATGTCTTGATAGGGTGTTGGTTTCAATTAGAAGGTTTAGCCCGCATTTCTCACAAGCTTTCTACTGCAAGAGCCCAATGGCAGGCAGGGCGCGGTTTTCACTCTATCGGACTGCTCAACATAGCGCCAACTATGCCTGCGCTGCCCTCGGTCTCGAAAACCACTCCCTCCCTACCCTGGAACTGTTTCGTTACGAAGTCCTATGAGAAATACGGGCTAAAGCCATTAGCGAGAGCTTGTGTCCAAGAAACTATAAGTCAGCAAAAGCACATTAATTTGTGCCTCTTTTCGCCAGCCTCCCATCTGTCAGCTATTTATTTAGTGTCTTTGGCTGTCTTTTTACTGGAAGTTGCCTTTCTCTTTGGGGCGGCCTTTTTTTTCTCCTTTCCAAGATCTTTTTCAAGTTTGGCAATTCTACCCTTTAATGCCTTAACCTCAGAAGATGTGGCAACGCCCAGTTCCTTCATCACTTTTCTGACCTGAACTTCTATGGAGGATCCCAATTTTTTTTGGCTCTCCTTTGCCGTGGCTTTTAAGCCTTTTAGCAGGTCTGAGCCTTCTTTCTTGGTCAGGTGGCCTCTTACAACAAATTCATCGGCCAGTTCCTTTAATTTTTCCTGTGTTGCGGAAACTCCGCCCAGTGCTGCTTCAAAGCTCTTTCTTATAAGGTCTAACATACCCCCTCCGTTTTGCGAATTAATCTTTTAATGAATGCGGGTAATATCATAGCCAGAAACAATGTGAATTGCAATCGTAAAGCAAGCATATTCCGGAGTCAATGTATATAATTGTTGTTTAGTTGTGGTGAGACAGGTGTTAAATTTCAGATATATGTTAGGCTCAAAGATCTATGGATTGTAGATTAAATAACAGGTTTTCTTTTGTGCCAATCTGTTGATTGTTCATAGGCGTGGGCTGTCTTAATGATCGTTGCTTCATCGAAATGGTTTCCTATAATCTGCAATCCGATGGGAAGGCCACCATCAGAAAAACCGCAGGGTAAAGAAATCCCCGGTAGTCCTGCAAGGTTGCAGGAGATAGTGAAAATATCAGACAGGTACATTTGCAGAGGATCTGTGGTCTTTTCTCCCGTCTTAAATGCAGGTGATGGAACGGTGGGTGTAACAATGACATCACATTGTTTAAAGGCGTCCTTGAAGTCATTGGAAATAAGAGTCCTCACTTTCTGTGCCTTAAGGTAATAGGCGTCATAATATCCTGCTGATAGTGCATAGGTACCGAGCATAATTCTTCGTTTGACTTCCTGTCCGAACCCTTCTGCCCTCGTTGTTTTATACATATCGAGAAGCTCTCTGGCTTCCTGGGACCTGAAGCCGTACTTAACACCATCATACCTCGCTAGATTGGAGCTTGCTTCAGCAGGCGCTACAATATAGTAAACGGCAACGGCATAGTCCGTGTGAGGTAGCGATATCTCTATCGCTTCAGCGCCTAACTTTTCCAGTTCGGTGATCGCTTTTTTCACCGCTGCTTCTGTGTCAGATTCCATCCCATCGATAAAGTATTCCCCGGGGACACCTATTTTTAGACCTTTAATGTCGCCCGTAAGCAGCTTTCTGTAATCCGGCACTTCCCTGTTGATTGACGTTGAATCCCGGGGATCATAGCCTGCAACAGAACCTAAAAGAATGGCTGCATCCTCAACATCCTTTGT
>JADFVM010000062.1 GCA_015222555.1 Pseudomonadota bacterium | reverse complement strand
GTACTGCTGTACGCCGCACAAGCAAAGCCGATGATTGACACAGAGATTGCGCAAAAGGGCACTTTCCGGATGAAAACTAACTAATTGCAATAAAAAGGTTTCTCAGAGACCTCTGCGTGCTCTGTGGCTGAGAATAAGGTTTTTGCAGCAGAATCATGTATTGCTTAATTAAAAAAGACCATTCACATGAAACCTTTGGTGATCATGTGAATCATATTTAACCGCAACTAATAATAACTCAATCGAAAGGACAATAAAAATGGTCTTCGAAATTAAAAGTGATGCATTCGAAAATGGCGGAATCATTCCGGCAGAATATACCTGTGACGGATCAGACCTGTCACCCCACATCACCTGGCTAGATGTACCCGATGGGACTAAAAGTCTGGCCTTAATCTGTGATGACACGGATGCCCCGGCAGGTACGTGGGTACACTGGCTTCTTTATAATATTCCACCTGAAAAAGGCACTCTTCCTGAAGGAATTTCAAAATCGACAAATCTGCCAGGCGGCATGATGCAGGGCACCAATGATTTCAGACGATGGGGATATGGCGGGCCCTGCCCACCAAGCGGCTCAGCCCACCATTATTATTTTAAACTTTACGCCCTTGACAACAGACTTAACATTGGTGCAGGTGTCCTGAAAAAGGATGTTGAAAGGGCCATGAAGGGGCATGTCATCGCAGAAACCGTTCTTGTCGGGAAATATGGCCGCTAAGGGCACAAACAGCATGCACAAAGCTTAAGGCCTATTTACAAACAAGAGATCACCACTAGCCACTCTCACAAAGAAGACACTAATCCTTGTCTGCAAAATTTTCCATAAAAAAAGGGGAGCTGAATATCAGCTCCCCTTTTAGTTGTTTACATTAAAGGTCTTTTAAAAACCTTAACCTATCTCCAGCAATTAAGGATTGTCGAAATCCCTCTTTGGTCCGAGATAGAACCACCAGTTCAGCACCAGACAGATGAAGTAGTAGGCAGAAAAACCGTAGAGTGCATACTCTGGTGTTGCTGCCTTGATCTGCTCACCGAAGACCTTGGGAATAATGAAGGCGCCGTAAGCGGCAACAGCCGAGGTGAATCCGAGGACAGGGCCGGCCTGCTCTTCGTCAAAGACCATGGAGATCGTCCTGAAAGTAGAACCGTTACCCACCCCCGTTGTTGCAAAGAGGATAACAAAAAGAACCATGAAGGCCGGGAAGAAATCTTGGGGGGTGGCCGAGACATAAGCCGCCTTCATGAAGTAGGCAACACCCAGAGCGGAAGCGATCATTATGATCGTTGACCACTGTGTCACCTTGGCACCACCCAACTTATCAGAGAACCAACCACCGATGGGGCGGATTAGAGCGCCGATGAAGGGGCCCATCCAGGCATAGGACAGTGCACTCGGACCAGCAGGGTTAGGTGTATTATGCGTCATCACGCCCAGGGCGTCAGGAAGATGCTGAAAACCGAAGATAACCTTGATAGAAAGAGGCGCCGAGGCAGCATAACCGATGAAAGAACCGAAAGTCATGGTGTAGATAATAGTCATAATCCATGTGTGCTTGTTGTTGAAGATCTTAAACTGTCGCTGGAGGCTTTCCTTGATCGGTCCCGGTGTGGCATATCTCATCAAAAACAGTGTCGCAGCAATAATACAGGGAAGGACTATCCATTTGTTTTTAACAATGGATGCCGCACCGCCTGTCACCTTCAAGCCGATAGGGGGTGGCAGGATGAGGTAGAGCCCGATGGCTGCACAGATAAAGGCCAGGATGAGAAGGTAAACGATCTTGGCCATACAGGCAACGGGGCTTGGAAGATCCGGGGAAACGTGAGGCACAACCAGGTTGTTCATACCGAACCAGCCTGCAAAGGCAAGAGGAATGAGAAAGAAGAGCCACACGATACCACCGTTCTGAAGCCAGGTCTCGGAACCTGCAGGAATTTTACCAATCAGTGTACCACTAGTATTTTGCAGGATCATCGGATCGCCACTGAGGGGTCCCAATAAAGCAAAGGTCATGACGAGAGGAATGAGGATCTGCATGGTGGTAACACCGAAGTTACCAAGACCGGCGTTAAGCCCCAGAGAGGTCCCCTGAACCTTTTTCGGGAAAAAGAAGCTGATGTTACTCATCGAAGAGGCAAAGTTTCCGCCCCCAAAACCTGACATGAAGGCCAGGGCCTGAAAAACATACAGCGGCGTCGATTTACTCTGCATTGCGAAGAAGGCACCAAAAGCGGGCACCATGAGCAGGGCGGTTGTAAAGAAGATAGTATTTCTACCTCCTGCCAGCCTGATCATAAAGGAACTTGGTATTCTCAACGTTGCACCTGTCAAACCGGCAATGGCTGCAAGCGTAAAGAGCTGAGGTTTAGCGAAAGGGAAGCCAAGGTTCAACATCTGAACCGCAAGAATTCCCCACATAAGCCATACGGCGAAACCGCACAGCAGACTCGGGATCGAAATCCACAGGTTTCTGTTGGCGACCTTTTTACCGGTCGACGACCAGAAACTCTCGTCCTCTACATTCCATTCAGTAAGATTTGCCACTATTTTTCCTCCTTTTAAACATTATTTAAACTATTAACCTTATAATAATCATCCAATGAACAAATCATCGGAGTTGTGAATCGGGTGAATATAATCGTCCAAAGAGGTCGACGTCAAGTCAAATACATCAGGAACAACTTAATCGTCCTGCATGGCGTAACAGATCTTCTGTTGCGAACATCTAAAATCCTCAGGGTGCACACATCATACACAGTCTTTTCCAGCAAATCTATTCGCAAAAGTAAATAAATTTACATTTTTTTAGGCCTATTTCCCGCTAACCACTAAGAACTACACTTCCACATCTATAGCCCGAAAGGACTAGTCAATTCGGAGCATGCCGCCGAAGCTACCTGACCGAAAAAATAGGCGCCCCATTACCATGCGATCCACAATGACTTGTTAATTATTTTATGCTAACATAGCCTCCATGAATGCAATTAAAGATAAGAAAATCCTCAGCACTCTGCCATCACTCGTTGCATGCGACAGCAAGGGAAACCTCTTCGACATCCCGGAATACGGCATGCTGGCAAGACAGGGCAATGAATTTGTCCTCCCCGAGAAAGAATCGCTTATCCCTCTTCCCCAGGGAAGCGACCTTCATATCTTACCCGGTAGACGCCCTGTGGGCATTAACAGGAAAACAGGGGAAACCCTTACCCTCACCGAATACATGGGTGAAGAGGTTTTTGCAGCCTCCGCCTTTCTTGCCCCTGCCCATACGGCACTTTATCTTGCTGCTTATGAAAAGAAATCGAAGATGCAGCCCCTGCCATTATTTGCGTACTGTGCACTTGGTTTTAAAGGTGAGAACTTTGTTGTCACAGCCTTTCGTGTCGACAAGGAGGAAAGACAGGACTGCCGGAATTTCAATCAAGATGAAATTATTAAAAGAGGAAAGAAGCTTTTAGAACAATATAAAGGGAACAGGCTCACCACCCACCTCATAGAAAACTGCGCCTTTACCTACCTCTGCCCGGCGGCCAGGAACTGGGTCATGGGCCGATGGGAAGCGCCTATCCCTGTCTCCATGGGCTGCAACTCCCAATGTCACGGATGCATCTCCAAACAAAAGATGGAGAGCGGCATACCCGCCACACAGGAACGGCTCACCTTCATTCCCACAGCCGATGAGATTATCGCTTACACCGTCCCACATCTAAACAAGGCAGAAAGGGCTGTTGTCAGCTTTGGCCAGGGCTGTGAAGGTGAGCCATTGACACAGGCCAAGCTCATAGAAGAGGCCATTATCGCAATGAGAGCCGAAACAAAAAGAGGCACCATCAATCTCAACACTAATGCATCTCTTCCCGCGGCCATTGAGCGGCTCTGCGTGGCAGGGCTGGACAGTATCCGCGTTTCCATGAACAGTGCACAGAAAACCTTTTATGACAAATATTTCAAACCTCAGGGTTATAGCCTGGATAATGTACTGGAGTCGATGAGGATAGCCAAAGGCTTCGGGTTGTGGCTCTCAATCAATTATTTTATCTACCCCGGATTTACTGACAGCGAGCAGGAAGTGGAGGCGCTCACAAAACTTTTGGATGAAATCCCCGTTGACATGATTCAGATGAGGAACCTCAATATGGATCCCGACTTGTATTATAATGATATGGGGCTGGGTGAATCTGAAAATAAATGTATCGGAATGAGACAATGGATGAAGGTCATCAAAAAGGTTCGTCCGGCGATCCGATTTGCTTATTTCAATCCCTCATTGGACAACAGTCAGTAAACATCTGACTTTCACAACTCAGCGTTCTTCTGTCAAATACACATGCCGACTATTTTTACAATTTCGGGCTAAGTTCAGCGTTGTCCGGTTAGAAAGTTGCGTGTAGCTAATCTGGACAATGAGAAGCTTAAAGTTCTGTCATTCCCGCATTTTCTTAGCGGGAATCCATGACTCAGGGTTTTCTGGATACCCGATAAAAGCGCTCGGGTATGACAAATTTAATAAACCTTTGTAATAGCAAAAACTTAACCGGTCAACGCTGGCCCAAGTTTGAAGTTGACAGCCAATACCCTATAAACATATTATATTGTCTCTTCTACCGGCCCTTATATTTTCTAAAAAACCTTAGGGAACCGACAAGAATCTTACCGGAAGGCAATTATCATTCATGTCAGAATTGAGAAAAACACCCCTTCATGATATTCACCAGTCTCTGGGGGCAAAGATGGTCCCCTTTGGCGGATGGCACATGCCTGTTCAATACAGCGGCATTCTGGACGAACACAGGGCGGTCAGAGAAGCTGCAGGCCTTTTTGATGTAAGCCACATGGGGGAAATTGACATAAAAGGCCCCCACGCCCTCGATTTTGTCCAAATGGTGACAACTAACGACGCCTCACGCCTCCATGCGGGACAGGCACAGTATTCACTTTTCTGCAATCACAATGGCGGGATTGTCGACGACACGCTTGCCTACAAAATAAGCGACGGGCATTACATGTTATGTGTCAATGCATCCAACACTGAAAAGGATTTCAGCTGGATAAAAAGGCAGTGCACACCTGACTTTGATGCAGAAGTTACGAATGTGAGCAGTCATTATGCGCAATTGGCCATTCAGGGACCAAAGGCCGTGGGCATCCTGAACTCTCTGGCAGATAAAGACCTGAGTTCCATCCCGCATTTTTGTTTTGATTATGCCAACCTTGACGGTATAGATGCCATGGTATCAAGAACAGGCTATACAGGCGAAGACGGCTTTGAAATCTACCTCTCACCTGAAAAGGCGGCCCAATTGTGGCAATCAATCATGAAGGCCGGTGAAAAGGACGGAATAAAACCGATCGGATTAGGCGCCAGAGACACACTGCGCCTGGAGATGAAATATTCCCTCTATGGCAACGATATAAGCGGTGAGACAAGCCCCCTGGAAGCAAACCTGGGATGGGTTGTCAAGTTTCACAAAAGCGACTTTATCGGCAAAGAAGCGCTTTTAGGACAAAAGGAAACAGGCATTAAGAAAAAGCTTGTCTGCCTCATCGTTGACGGACGTGAAATACCCCGTCCGGGATATGAAGTCTATCTGGATGGACGAAACATCGGGTTGGTGACAAGTGGGACTAAATCACCCTCTCTCGGAAGAGGGGTTGCCATGGCATATGTTGAAAATGGCCTGGATAAGGAAGGCCAGTCACTGCAAATCATGATACGAAACAAAGGGGTAGAGGCAAGAGTCATCAATCCTCCCTTTTATAAAAAAAGTACCTAAGGAGGCTGGATATGGGATTTCCCGTTGAGCTGAAATACACGAGTGAGCATGAATGGATTAGGATAGAAGGCGACATCGCTTATATAGGGGTGACGGACTACGCTCAGGAGGCACTGGGAGACGTTGTCTTCCTTGAGATTCCTGAAGTGGGATCTGAGATAGAAAAAGGTGAAACCTTCGGCGTCGTAGAGTCTGTCAAGGCGGTTTCTGACCTTTATGCGCCGCTTAGTGGAGAGGTAACCAAGGCAAACGAGGTGCTGGTGGATACACCGGAACTTATCAACGAGCACCCCTATGATGACGGATGGATGATCGCCATTAAAATGAGCGACACGGAAGAGCTTAAAGAGCTGATGAATGCCGATGACTATGAAACCTATATTGAGGAGAACGGTTAAGATTGAGATATATACCGGCAACGGATAATGACCTGAAAATGATGATGGAAAGAATCGGTGTATCTTCCATCGATGAGCTACTAACAGCTATCCCGTCAGAAATCAAAGACAATTCAGCACTTAAGCTTCCACCGGCATTGGATGAGCTTGCACTTAAGAGGCACCTGAGGACCCTCAGCAACATGAATTTAGAGGGGACAACGATGCCCAGCTTTTTGGGCGCCGGCACATACAATCATTTCATTCCTTCTGCCATTGATCATCTTATTTCACGGTCGGAGTTTTATACCGCCTACACACCCTATCAACCGGAGATCAGCCAGGGCACACTGCAGGCAATCTTTGAGTTTCAGACCATGATCTGCCTGCTTACCGGCATGGATGTGGCTAATGCCTCCATGTACGATGGGGCCAGCGCTCTTGCGGAGGCGGTGCTCATGGCAAAAAGAATCAATAAGAAAGGTCAGAAGGTCTATCTGTCAAAGACTGTCCACCCGGAGTACAGAGCAGTGGTAAAAACCTATACCAATGACCTTGATATTGACGTTATTGAGGTTCCATATGATGAGGTGGGCAAAACGGACCTCAAATGGCTGGCTGAGAACATCGATGAACACCCTGTCGCCATTGCGGTGCAATACCCCAACTTCTTCGGTGTCATGGAAGATATGGCAGCCATTTCGAAAATCGCCTCTGATAAAGGAGCACTTTTTGTCTCTGCCACCACAGAACCGATTGCATTGGGCTTGATAAAACCTCCGGCCCACTATGGCGTTGATATCGCCGTCGGAGAGGGACAGTCTTTGGGTAATGCCGTAAATTTTGGCGGCCCCCACCTCGGCCTTTTTGCGACTAAAAAAGAATATCTCAGAAATATGCCGGGGCGCCTTGTTGGTGAAACTGTTGACCTTGACGGTAAAAAGGGATACGTGCTCACGCTCTCTACCAGGGAGCAGCATATCAGGCGTGAGAAGGCGACATCAAACATATGCTCCAACCAGTCGCTCTGTGCTTTAACTGCCGGCATCTACCTTTCCTTACTCGGAAAGAGGGGTCTGAGATCGCTGGCTTCAATTAACCTGTCCCTTGCAGAATATGCGAAGAATAAACTAACAAGCCTGCCGGGATTTTCATTGACCTTCAACGCCCCCACATTTAACGAATTTGTCATCAAGACAGACAAGCCCGTTGAAGAGATTAATAAAAAACTGCTCAATAAGGGGATCTTAAGCGGTCTTCCCTTGGGGAAATTCTATCCTGAGCTGAATGACTCCATCCTCTTCTGCGTAACGGAGATGTTACAGAATACTGATATTGACAAACTTGTCGAGGTTTTAAATGGCTGAAAATAACGATCCATCTATTCTTTCCATAACGGAGCCAACAATCTTCGAACGAGGGTCAAAGGGACGTGACGGCGTGGCTCTCCCATCAACAGGGATTGAACAGGTCGATGTTAATACCCTCTTACCTGTGGACATGATACGGGATGAGATTGACGGTCTTCCCGAAGTTAGTGAAGTGGAAACAGTAAGGCATTACACACGCCTTTCCCAACTCAACTATGGCGTCGACAACGGCTTCTATCCGCTGGGATCGTGCACAATGAAATACAATCCAAAAGTGAATGAGGATGTGGCAAGGTACCCGGGCTTTTCTGGCGCCCATCCCTACCAGCCCGTAGAGTCTGTACAGGGCAACCTGTCCCTCATGTATGAACTTGAATCACTTCTTGGTGAAATCACGGCCCTCCCCCATGTCACACTGCAACCTGCCGCAGGCGCTCACGGCGAGATGGTGGGGATGATGATGATCAGGGCCTACCACGAAGACCATGGGAATCCCAGGACAAAGGTATTGATCCCCGATACGGCACACGGCACCAATCCGGCCAGCTCTGCCCTTTGCGGCTATAAAGTGGTGCCCATTGCATCCAATGATAAAGGCATTTTGGATGCCGCAGAAGTTGAAAGAGTAATGGATGAGGAAGTGGCAGCCCTCATGCTGACCAATCCGAATACGCTCGGCCTCTTTGAGGAAAACATCCTTGAAATTGCAAAGGTCGTTCATGATAAAGGGGGGCTCATCTATTGTGACGGCGCCAATATGAATGCCCTCATGGGCATTGCAAAGCCGGGAGACATGGGTGTTGATGTTCTTCACCTCAACCTGCATAAAACATTTTCCACCCCTCACGGAGGAGGCGGCCCCGGCGCAGGACCGGTCTGCGTAACTGAAACACTGGCCCCTTACCTGCCGGCACCGGTTATTGTAAAAAGCGGTGACAAGTATTCCTTCAACGATGATCGTCCGAAAAGCATTGGCCGGGTAAAGGCTTTTTACGGCAACTTCGGCATACTGGTAAGAGCCTATGCCTATATCCGGACCATGAGCGCAGAAGGACTGAAAAGAGTCAGTGAAACCGCACTTATTAACGCCAATTACATCAAGGAAAGACTTAAAGAGTATTATGACCTGCCCTATGACCTGCCATGCATGCATGAATGCGTCTTCAGCGACAAGAAATTAACACCCTATGGAATTAAAACACTGGATGTTGCCAAGAGACTCATTGACTATGGCTTCCATCCTCCAACCATCTATTTTCCACTCGTTGTGAATGGCGCCATCATGATAGAGCCCACGGAAACAGAGAGCCGGCAGACCATCGACTGGTTCTGTGATGCCATGATCAACATCGCCAAAGAGGCGGAGAGGGAACCTGAGCTTTTAAAGGAGGCGCCTACCAAGGCCGCCTGCAGAAGGCTGGATGAAGTAAAAGCCGCCAGGGAACCCAAACTGAGATGGCAGCCTTAAGGTAGATATAAGCAAAAACCCGACCTCCAGTATAATCAAAAAGATTCCAGAAATTCACTGAGCCCTTTGTAATGAGATCCCTGCCAGTAGATCTGCCCGCAATGGGAACATTGATAGAATTCATTGAAATCTCTTTTAATTCCATGAGGCAGAAACTCTTCAATGGACGCCTTTTCGACCCTCTTGATTAAGCCGTTACATTTAACACATCGACTGAAGGGATTGAAATCCTTTCTTAAATTGTAGTAGTGGACGACTTCCCTGAATTGAGCCCTTGATTCAGTGTTGCGCAGCCAATGGCCATAGCTTACGGCAGACCGTTTAAGCAGGCCCATATCCCTGGTAAGAACGATGCGGTTTTCAGCTTCAGCGATTTGAGCAATATGACTGTCGCCGGGGTCCTTGGGATAGTACAGGCTGTCAAAACCTGCAATGCGAAGATAATGCGCCAGTCTGCCAAGGTGTACATCAAGGATGAAACTAGCCTTTCCGTCGGGCAGAAAGGGTAAAACTTTATCAGTCCCCACAGACGGATGATTTAAATGGGGATAAACCTCTATCGTCTCACCATCACGCAAGAGATAACTGAAATCAACAGACAGATCCCCAATCAATATTAATCCCACTTCAGGATGAGGGATTCCGATAGCCTCAATAGCATCTTTCACTGAAAGGCTCAGGCCGTATTTATATTCAACAGAGTTCGTCTTATTTGCTGGTTCAAGAAAATCATTGAGAGATCCATGTATGATCAAATTTACTTTGCAGTCCACATATCAACTCCCTGCCAATACTTTGCCCTTTCGCCACCCTGCCTGTTGACAAATTTTGACATCGCCGTTTTTTCGGTTTACAATTAAATAAGCTACCATAATTTAACGTGAGGCTTCATGAAAAAAATAGCGGTTAACAAAAGGCTACTTAAATCCCTGCTTATCATGGGTGCTGTCGTTGAAGCGCGTGATGCCTATACAGGTGGACATCTCTGGCGTGTCTCTCAGTTCGCCAAATTGCTCGCGTCAAAGATGGGGCTGGACTTCAACAGTATCATTCTAATCACTGTGGGCGGATACCTTCACGACCTGGGCAAGGTAGGCGTGCCTGATGAAATTTTAAGAAAGCCATCAAGCTTAAGCAATGAAGAATACGATGTTGTCAAGACCCACCCCGTTATCGGTCACGAGTTGATCAGCGAACACCCTCTGTCTGACCTGGCTCAAGACCCCATTCGTCATCATCATGAAAAGATTGACGGAAAAGGTTATCCTGATGGATTGGATGGTGACACTATTTCTCTCCATTCCAGGATTATCAGTATTGCAGATGCCTTTGACGCCATGACAAGCTCAAGACCTTACCGGCAGGGCTTAACCATTGAAGAAGCGCTTTCCCGTCTCAATCAGGAAAGGGATTCTCAATTTGATGGCGGACTGGTAAATCATTTCATAGAGATAGGAAAGAATGATGAGCTTAAACACGTCGTTCGCCATAGTGATGAAAAAATTCCTATATTAAACTGTCCAAATTGCGGGCCCGTCATTGCCGTTTCAAGAGATGTCTGTGACGGTGACATTGCCTATTGCAGAGTATGCACCAGTGAAGTAAAGCTGCATAAAAGTGGCGATTTTTTTGAGGTAGAAGGAACGGGCAGCTTCGGGAATGCAGAGCAAATTAAACCGGTAGCCGATATGGGACCCATAGATGCTTTTATTAAACAGGTACCGGCAGAGCTTTATATTTGATCTGCCACCTAAATCAATCACCCCGCCGCAAGCAGCGGGGTATGAGCGCGGAGATAACCTTCTTAATATATCGCGGCAAGCCGCGGGGAATG
>JADFVM010000373.1 GCA_015222555.1 Pseudomonadota bacterium | reverse complement strand
TCAATGAGTTTCCAGGTTCGACCAGCCCAAAGTGAGCTTGTGCTCCCTACAAGCACCGGGAAGATGTCTCGACCGGCACCGGGGATGAGTGCAGACGAGCTTATGAAAGTTTGCTTTCACGCTATTTACAGCAAGGATTGTCGTGACTATAAGTCTCACGGAGGGGTCCATATCATCGATAAAAGAGGGTTTAAGAGAGCCCGTACATATCATCGGTCTCGAATCATCTTGAATCGCCCGGCAGATGACCTTGACTACAAGGACCTGATTGTGTTTACACATCCCCAGAATGTCAAGGGGCTTAGCGTTCTCTCGTGGACATACCTCACTCCGGGACGGGACCAGGATCTTTGGCTCTGGCTCCCCAGCTTACGAAAGATAAGACGGATGTCACAAAATGAAGACGACGACTCTTTTATGGGGACGGATTTTACCTACGAGGAGGTTGTTTCAAGGAAATGGGGTGATGAAACCTACACCCTTTTGGGTGAAGAGAACTTTCCCGGGCAGGAATCAATACACGATGGGAAAACCTATTACAAAGATACTCCCTGCTATGTGATTGAGGCATCTCCAAAGCGAGAGGATTGGTACTATTCCAAAAGGAAGGTTTATCTGGAGAAAAGCACGGCCTTCAGGATCTATGACTCTTATTTCGATCAAATGGGCCGCAATCAGAAAACGATTTTTGTCTACTGGGAACCCATTGAGGGCAGTGAGCTTGAGATGGAGTGGTTGCTCGAAGTTGCTGACCTTCGAAGCGGTCACAATACGATCATCAACATCGAAGAAGTAAAATTCGATGTGGGACTGAAAGAGAAGTTCTTTAGCGAACGAACGCTCATGAGAACGAAATGGTAAGGTGGTGGGATAAATATTAACGAAAATGTTTCCCCTGCGATTGAGAGACGAAAGATATGGGCTTGCAATAGTACTGGTATTTATTGTATCCCGTGTCATATTCACTCTTAAAGGAGGCTCGTTTCTTGCCACACCGCTATTTTTTGCAAAGCAGTATCTTGACCCTTTGCTTCTGGAAAATGATCTTCTAAAAAGCCTTCTTTACTTCCATTCACAGCCTCCTCTATTCAATTTTTTCCTTGGTGCAATTCTAAAAGTCTCACCAATACCGGCAATTTCCTATGAAATTCTTTTCAAAACCGCCGGGATATTAATCCCCCTTCTCTTCTATGGTATTCTCACATCTCTTGGCATAAACTCCCTTGTGTCTCTTATGGCAACGATTATTTTCATGCTCAACCCAACACTCATCCTTTACGAGAACCTGCTCTATTATACCCATGTCGTGGCTTTATTTGTTCTGCTCTCTATATTCTTTCTCCTGTACTGGAGTATTAAAAAAAGGCTTATTTATCTGTTTCTCTTCTGGACATCGCTATTGTGTCTCGGTATGATTCGCTCTCTTTTCCACCCGGTTTTTTTTTCTGATAACAGCTGTTATTCTGTCCCTGTACTTACGACGTGCAGGTAAAGGACAACGGCTCGCCAGGCAATTTTTCCTGTCCTCCTTTATTCTTCTTATACCAATGTCTTTATTGTGCGTGAAAAATGTCTGCCTATACGAGTTTTTTGGAACATCTTCCTGGAAAGGCATGAGTCTGTGGATAAAAGCAAATGGATACGC
>JADFVM010000061.1 GCA_015222555.1 Pseudomonadota bacterium | reverse complement strand
ATTTACTTTACACACCACATAGAACGTCACTTTCATGCAGCAGACAGCTCGACTTTATCCTCAATCAGAAGGACAGGTCAAAATACATACTCAAACTGCGTCACTAAAACGTTACCGACCTTGCTGCCCGTAAGGGTTTCAGAGCCCGACCTCCCCAGGAGTGTTTTCTCATCATAATTATTGTCGGCGTCCCTCATAAAGTAGTTGGCGCTGATCGTTGCACGCTTGCTGATTCTGTAGTTGACCCCGATCGCCGTAGTCGTCATCTCATTGTCGCTTTGATTGGACGCCTCTTCGGCCCAATCATACCTTGCCAAAAGCTGCAGCTCAGGCATGACGTCATAAGCGGCCTGGAGATACCATCCCTTCGGCTTCAGGTCACCGGCTCCGGTCTGATCGTAAGTGGCGGCCGCATACTCTGCCTGAACCCAGACGCCTCCGCCCTTATAGCTCGCGCCGGCAGTCATACCCTTCTCATCTGTCTCACTCCCCTCAACACCATCCTTGCCGTTGAAGTAAGCGCCGAAGAGCTTGACTCCCCCCTTGCTTCCGAAGATGTGGGCGATGATAACCTTGTCGTCATTTCTGTCGGCTTTGTTTATGCCGTCACCATTGACTATTTCAAGGTTATACCCATAGGTAATATCCCCCTTCCGTGCGCCGTGGAACCTCACTCCGACGTCCCTCAAGGACCCACCGGTTTGCCCCAGATTGCCGTGGATGTTCTGGACGACTTCGGGCCTGTATAATAGACCGATCGCCTTGACCTTGCTTGACGTCGTACCGATCTCCGTAAAGTGGTACTTGAATTGCCCCACCTGCACCTGGAAGAGGGGGTTGAAGTCGATATCGAGGTAGCTATCCAGGAGAGTAGCACTTCCTCCTGCAAACTCGCCGAGCAACCTGAATTTTACCGGAAAGTCGCCTTCGGAATACTTGCCTTTAGCTCCCAGCCTCGCCCTTCTTGTGAAGAATTCACTCTTGATCTCGCCTGTGCTCACATCGCTGTCGTCACTGATATACCATGCTTGTCCGTAACCATCTACGGCAAAACTATCCTCAGCCCAAGCGGCAGAAACGCTCAAGAGTGAGAGAGCAAAGAGTGACACCGTCAATTTGATTGAAAACTCAGTTATCTTCCCCTTCAACATTCTGTTCCTCCTCATATTGCTTATAAAGGTTTGCCTACATGTCATTACCGACCAAACTAGTATCTTATATTGCATAGTTACGGTGCATGTCAAGTTTTTTCCCCGGTTGTTATCAAAAGTGCAAAATCATCGTATATAACCGAGCGGAGGATTGGGGCACCAACAAATTGATCTTTCCCCAATATTATGGAGAGTTAGTAAAGCCGCTTTTTACGCTCTACCCATATATAATGGACACATTGAGGCTTGCATGTAGTTATCATGCAAGCACTTTACTTGACAATATTTTGAAACTAAAGTGTAATAAACACCAATAAAAACAAATGAGTATTTAATCTATGAATGCACTCTCCATAACAGCCCTGCAAAAGACCTACGCCGGAAATGTAAGAGCCCTTAAAGGGATCAGCTTTGATGTCAAAGAGGGTGATTTTTTTGCACTATTAGGGCCCAATGGCGCCGGTAAGTCTACTGCCATCGGAATCATCTCATGCCTTGTTAATAAAACCAGCGGCACAGTAAAGATATTCGACAAGGATATAGAAACGGAAAGTCACATTACAAAAAAAATGGTCGGCCTTGTGCCACAGGAATTTAACTTTAATATCTTCGAGAAGGTCCTGGACATTGTTGTAAACCAGGCCGGTTATTATGGCATTGACAGAAAGTCAGCTACGGAAAAGGCCGAGCATTTCCTATCCAAACTTGACTTGTGGCATAAGAGAGATGTGCAGTCTCAAACCCTGTCGGGAGGAATGAAGAGAAAACTGATGATTGCAAGGGCACTGGTCCACGAGCCGCAGCTGCTTATCCTGGATGAACCGACGGCCGGGGTAGATGTTGAAACACGCCGGGAAATGTGGGACTTTATGACAGAACTGAACGGCAAGGGCACAACCATTATCCTGACGACGCATTACCTTGAGGAAGCGGAAAAACTTTGCAGAAATGTCGCCATCATCGACAAGGGGGACATCATTGAAAACACATCGATAAAAGAACTGCTGTCTACACTTGAAAGTGAGACCTACATATTATTAACATCAGGCAATATGGATGACATACAGGCTGTTGAGGGATACGAAATTGTAAAGCTCGGTGATTCTGCCCTGAAGCTGGAGCTGTCAAAAGATCAGGAGCTTAATGATGTTATGCTTCATCTGAATAAACAGGGGATCAAGATCAAAAGTGTTCGTAGTAAATCAAATAAACTGGAAGAGCTTTTTTTGAGTCTGGTGAGAAAGAAGTGACGGGTTATCAGTCTTTGCGAGGAAGGTATGACATTTATCAAGGACGCTTCTAATAATCCTAATTTCGTCATTCCCGCGAAGGCGGGAATCCAGTTAAACCCAACACCTGGATGCCGGATTAGCAGAGGAATCCTTAAGAAATGGACATAACTCCCCCAGCCCCTCTTACCTTAAAGAGGGGTGACCAGACGCCTCCCCTTGGGATAAGGGTCTTGTGCCCTGTGGGTAGAGATTGGGAGGGGTTACTTTAAAAACATCTATCAGGTTCTGAAAAGCAAGCAACATCTAACGAGAAACAATTATGACATTCAACGAAAAATATACCGCCTTCACCACAATATTCCGGAAAGAGATTGTCCGTTTCACCCGCATCTGGGTGCAGTCTCTTCTGCCGCCAGTGGTGACCATGTTCCTTTATTTTGTCATCTTCGGCAAGTTTATCGGCTCACAGATAAGTGACATCAGCGGATACAGCTATATGGAATTCATTGTGCCGGGTCTCGTCATGATGGCCGTCATCACTAACTCCTATTCAAATGTTGTTTCATCCTTTTTCAGCACCAAGTTCCAGCATTCCGTAGAAGAACTTCTCGTATCACCTACGCCGAATTATGTCATCATACTCGGTTATGTCTGCGGCGGTATGACCAGAGGCATACTTGTGGGCATACTTGTGACTATCACCTCTCTTATATTTGTTCCCCTCAAGATACACAATGTCGGCTTTGTCGTTTTGTATATCTCTTTAACGGCCTTCCTTTTTTCGCTGGCCGGATTAATGAACGCCATCTTTGCCAAAAAATTTGATGACATCACCATCATTCCCACCTTCGTTTTAACGCCCTTGATCTATCTTGGCGGTGTATTCTATTCCATCAACCTCCTCCCCTCTTTCTGGCAGGAGGCGTCTAAACTGAATCCTATCCTTTATATGGTCAACGGCTTCCGCTTCGGCTTTCTCGGTATGACGGACGTCAATGTATTTTTTGGGCTCGCTATATCAATTGTTTTTATCGTCATTTTATTTTTTGCAATTCTTTATCTGCTTAAAAAAGGGGTTGGATTAAAAGAATAGAGGGGAGAGGGGAAAAGGGGGTTGTGGTGGGCAGAGCCCACCCTACATGGGTTTAATGGTTTAAATACAGAGAGATAGCGACAACAATTCTCCCCTCCCCTGGTGGGAACTTCAAAGATATCCTGCAAGAAAAGTGTCGGCTACAACCCTACTCACTATAATCCTCAATAATCTTATTAACATTTTTGTGCGAATGGGCCGGCATTCTTGCACCGAGATGAGCGATCACCTCCGAGGCGCAATAACATCCAAGGATGGCGCTTTCTCGCAGACTCTTGCTATGGACCATTCCCGTTAATGCGCCGGCGGCAAAAAGGTCACCGGCGCCTGTTGTATCTATGGCTTTTACATTGTATCCTTTTACGGAAATAGTCTCCTCTCCTCTGTGTGCCACCCAGACCCCGTTTTCACCGCGCGTAAAAAAGAGGGCCTCACACATTCCGAGGATATGTTTGAAAGCAACATGGGGATCATCCGTCCCTGCCAGTGAAAGGCCTTCGACTTCGTTACAGAAAAGGATATCAACGTCCCACTTAATGAATTCTAAAAGATCTTCCTTAAAACTGTTGACAAT